>CANJKD010000208.1 GCA_947474415.1 Burkholderiales bacterium
ACGCGACATTGCAGTACGTCAAGGCTGCTGCGGAGCAGTTCAAAGCTGCAGACCGGTGGGCGGTCCTTGTGCGCTACGTGAGCGACCGCATCGTGCCATCTCTCGAGCCGTTCAAACCGCCACCCGGGCTGCCGGCGACGGGGTAACTGCCGGATTTAGGTTGATGGATCTGAGCGGTGGCGTGATGGCCTTCGAGATTGATCGCAAAAACGACCCGAGAATGCAATTCTGCACCCCGTAACGGGCGTGCCCGGCTGGGAACCGGTGAGTTGTCGGTGTCGCTCTAGCTCACGATTCGTCGCGTTTGATCCGGGCCTCGGTACACCGCCTGCAAAAAGCCGTCGATGTAGCCCGCCAGGCGCTGGAACGAAAGCGGTTTGTAGTAGCACAACGTGGCCTCGTCGAGACCGCCGCGAGCCTTGATCTCGGTATCTGTCAGCCCGGTCACCACAAGAATACGAGTGTTCCGTAGTTCTGGCGATCCCCTCAGCGTCTTGATCAGGTGGAACCCATCGAACGGCTCCATCGCCAAATCCGTGATGACGATGTCCGGGCGGCGTTGCGCGATCGCGAGCAGGGCGGCGGCGGCGTCACCGGCAAAGCTCACGTCGATGCGCTCGCCCCATTCAGCCGCCGCCTTGGCATAGGCCTTGACCATCGTGGCGTTGTTTTCGACGATCAGAACCACCCGCTTGCCGTGAGCATCGCCTCCGGGGCTCGCCATGCCCGAGCGTTTGAGAATCGCGACGTCGCTCTCTGCAACCCGACGGTGCCCACCTTGAGTTTTCCATGCTCGCAGCGTGCCCGCCTCCACCATTTTCTGGATCGTGCTCACCGAAACACCGAGGAGGGCCGCCGCCTCCTTCGTTCCCACATAGGGCTCAGAGCTGGAGATGATTGCCTCAGCACGTGACTTGGGTCTGGCCAATTGCAGCTCCTCAATGGCTTTGCTAGCAGGGTACGAGGCGTTCACAAACTAATTTAAATAGTTTATACGAAAATTGACGGCAGCCACAACATCTGCCAACCGACCTGATCCGGGCATGGCGCGATCACAGTCGCCAGCTTCCAGAACTCGGCAATGAGGGCAGGATCGCGCGGGTCTTTGAAAGACTCGACCCCCGCGGCTCCACAGTCCATGGACGCGCCAGATGCGGTCGATCCAGTGAGCAGCGCCTGCGACTGTCTGCTTCAGTGTGATACGCATGATCGCTTCACGGTTACCGCCGGCCCGAGCGGTTCGCAGGGATCTGGGCGCGTTATGCCACGCAACAAGCCGATCACGCCTGTGGCAGGAAAGAACGCGCGCCAGCGCGGCCAGCCGGCAGTCGACCAGAAAATTCTGCGCGGTGTCTTTGTGCGACATGCCGACAGCCGCCGACAGCACGGTGTGGGTGCACCCCTGAATGCGTGCTTCGATGCGCTCGCTATCGGGATAGGGATAGGGATTTGAAAGAGTCTGAAGGCGCTGATCATTTCCGGCACTTCCCTTGACTCGCTTGGCAGCCCGCATGGCATTGACCGCCCGGGCCGTCGCGCGTCAAACACGATTACAGGTTTAACTATTTATGGTTTTGCACATTCTTAATGTGACCCTAAAACCGCCGACCGTGTCCGGCCGCACACTTCAGAACCGAGCTTGGAAGAAGGTTTTGACACGTTCAGGTTTGGCCCGCGAGAAGGTCACAGGCCGC
The DNA here is from genome assembly GCA_947474415.1 of Burkholderiales bacterium. Lineage (GTDB taxonomy): Bacteria > Pseudomonadota > Gammaproteobacteria > Burkholderiales > Burkholderiaceae_C > LMDS01. Next base: position 1,695 of record CANJKD010000208.1, read on the forward strand.
GCGAAGCGCACCCCAACGTTGCGGTGCAAGGCCTTCAAGCCAGTGCAGGCGTGTGTCTCCGGGATGAATCGGGTTCTCGTGCCGACACGGTGCACGGCAAGACCTGGGCGCTGAGCGTCGAGACTGCCGTCGTCCAGCGTACCGGCCGGCGCCAAACGATGCCGGCGGTCTCGGCGGTGAACGCCCAAAGGGGGTTCTGGTGCGCTGCCGGGCGCGACGCGCTGAACCCCGAACAGTTTGTGCCTGTTGCCCGGCTCGGCACTCGAGCCGTGTCGACCGTGCGCGGCGCAAGATGCAGACAACTCGTCGCGTCGTACGCTCATTCTCCCAAGCCCGTCCGTCGCCTATTTTTCGGGCTGCTGAGAAATGGCCCGGCGCGGTCACGCAACCGCCGGCAGGCGATACAGCCAGACCGGCTGTCGTGCCGCGCCGCTCAGCACGCTGGTGGGCGCCACCCCCTCGGCGCCGAACTCGAGGCTCACCAGCCAACTCCCAGGTCGCATTTCCCGACTGGCTTTGGCCAGCGCCCGGCCCAGCGTTTCCGGCCGCTGAAAAATGTAGACCATGTCGTAGCCGGTCCACGACTCACTCCACATGTCGGCCCGTCGCACGCGCGCCCAGCGGCAGCGCCATCTGGACAACAAGCACAGCGAAACACTCCATTCGATGCCCACCAACTCGGCCTGGGGGTATTCCTTCAACAACTCTATGAGCCCGGCGCCGTGGCCGCAGCCCGCGTCCAGGATCCGCGGCTGCACTCGGGCTCCACGAAACGGCGCAAGCAGCGCCAAGCCATGCAACGCGCCGCGCCGCGTTGGGTACCACGGCGCATCTCGCCACGCGCGAACTGGATACAGGCCCGCCAATCCCAGAAGAAGAAACAGCCAGCCCCAGGCTGGAAAAGCGGAACCTGGTAAAAACAGCAAAACCATCGACAGCGGAAACCCCGCAGCGGTGATCAAACGCCGCCAGGGGCTGCGCATCAGCGAAGCTGCCAACAAGCTCACGAACACGGCCACCACCCCGGACCATGCAGGCGCCACACCGCAAAAACGCAGTGCAGCCCACGCGGCCCACGCGGCGATCCACCCCAGCAAGGCGGTGGCTGGCCAGCGCAGTGCCACGCGCAGCAACGTACCCCCGGTACCTTCTTTTCTGGTGCTCACGCGCCAGTTCGACCCGCAGGCTTCATTCCGATTTGCGACTCGCACGCCCCTTCAGCACCAGACCGGGCTGAATCGCCACCGCGTCGATCACATGTGACCGATCGACCTCGGCGGCCTTTCCGAAGCCTCGCTTCGATGGCGCGTGACCACCGCGCGAACCGATCGCCGCTGCCGGCCATGGCGTTGCCGGAGGCCATGCTGTTGCGTCCCACTTGATCGTCACTCATGGCGGGGATGCGCGCAGTCGTTTCCGGTTCCGGGAGTGCATCGAAGTCCTGACCGGGAAGGGCGACGGTACACGTCGGGTATGAGTCATTCGTGATTTCGAACAGTGGTGAGGGTTGGCCCCGTACACCGCCGGCCACCGTCAGGGCGGGCAACTCGCCGCGCCGCCGCAGCTGATGAAGTTGCTCGAAACGCCCATTTGCTCCCGATCGCGACCATACAACGAGATTTGCTTGTAGGCCGAGGCGCCGGATGGGGTCAGGCTCCATGTCAGCGTCTTCGTCGTCGAGCCGTTGCGCTTGCCGTCGATCTCCGAATGAGCGGCCATCGCTGAGCCAGAGCAGCCGCCTGCCAAGCACAGGGTGATGTCCTTCGGAGAAACAGAGGCGTTGCCGGCCCAACTGGCCGTGAAGCTCGCAGTCGTGCCGTCATAGGCGACAAGCGCCGTCTTGGTGGCGCCTTCGAGTTCGAGCCACGGAATGCTGCTGAGGGCGGCCGCTTTCGGCGGAACGCCATCAACGCGCTTCATGTACGTCGCCGAGAGCTGAGTTGCAGCCGGGTCGGAGAAGAGATCAACCTTCACCACGCGGCCGCGCTTGTAGAACGCATCGATCAATGCATCCCCGCCGGCAAGGTCGCCCCCGAAGTTGTCGAGTGACAACCACGACGAGTCACAGCTGCCAACGATGGTGAGGCGCGGAGAATAAAGTCGCAGCGCTCGAACGCGGCTCGCCACCGGTGTGGAGCAAGGGGGCGTGTCGTCCAGGGACACAATCGGGGTCGTGTCCCATCCGGTGCCGTCGACGCTGCGCTGGTAGACCTTCGCCGCGTGGACCGTGCCGTCAAAACTACTGACGTCAAAAGACAATGCGCGCGTGTAGCTCGGGTTCAAGTCGACGATGTCAACTCGCAATGTGCGCTGCACTGCGGCGCCGATATGAATCTGGTCGGCGGCAGTCTGACCCAGCAGCGTCCACGCAGTCGAACCGCTGCGCTGAACGATTGAAAGCTCCGCGCCGGCGAACACGGCGTCACCCTTGACGATCTCGAAGCCGACCGAGCAGATCTTGTCTGCGCCAGTCAGGTCACAGTCCTTCATGACCGGATTGGCGACAACGCCACCCAGCAGGCTGGGCGTCGCAAGGCTGGCCATGGTGCAGATCCCGTTTGCAGCCGTGCTGGCGGTCAGCGGTGTGCCGCCGTCCATTCGGAGGCTGAACAGTGGGTCGAATATGCCGGCCATGCGCGAGACGCAACTCGTCACGTCGGCCGCGCCGATCGCGGAACTCATGGTGGCAAACAGCGTCGAGATGCCCGTCATGTCGACGTTCAGCCCGGCTGTGTCTGCCACGATCGTTCCGGACTTCGTTCCATCGCTTCCGATGAACACGTTACCCGAACCGATCTTCCCTTCCACTTGTACGAATGTGGATGCGGGGCCGCTCGCAGCGGCGTCAGACCCGGTCGTGATCTTGACGGCCTCGAGCAGTTTGTCCATCCCGGTTCTGTTGGCCGAGAACGCGTCGCTCGCGAAGTCCACGGTGGTGGGCAGGCCCATGGCTGTCAGCACCGGAGCGAGCGCATCCAACAGGTTCTGCTTCTTTGCGGCCAACGTGGTGTCGGAGGGAGCGGCGGCACTGGCAGCCGGGTCGAACATGGCCGCCGCATCCTGGCCCAGGGCGAGCGACACGGCCGCGTGGGTCAGCGGCGTGACGTTCGCAGTGCCGGCCTTGTCAACCACGGAGTAGTAGCAGGTGTTTACGCCGCCGACGAGCCCACACGCCTCGATACGAAACGGTGCCGTCATGCCGCTGACAGACAGTCCACTGAAGTTGCCGTCGGCGTCCGCTGAACCTGAAACCGTGGCTCCAAGAGCATCCTTGATGGTCACCACAGCGTTGAGCATTGGCGCGCCGACTGCGACAGTCCCGGACATTGACGACGGGGCAACAGGTGTCGGCGCAGTGGTGGTGTCTCCATCGCAAGCACTAATGAGCGCGGCGCAAGCGCTGGCAACTGCAACAAGGCTGAATCGAAACGACATGGCGTGAAACCCTTTCGGCTGAATTGGCGAGCACGCTGATGCGCGCGGAGCGTGTCAATGACTTTTCGGCACCTGGCGACATCAATTTAGTGTGTGCGGCTGTGGTTTGCGGATGGCGCGGCGGGCACCTGGCCTTCACCCGCATCCACACGCGCCTGGGCCTGCAGGGCGCGCAGGTTGGCCACACCGTGGCGACGCAAACACCGATCCAGCCCGGAGCGCGACGCCTGCGGGTTGATGAATTCCCGCACCACCACCAGCAAGTCATCCAGCGGCAGCAAGGTCATGCGCCGCAACTCCACCGCCAGGGCCTCCTGTGCAGGCGTCATCGTGGTGCTCAGCTTGTGC
>CANJKD010000209.1 GCA_947474415.1 Burkholderiales bacterium
ACGCCGATTCCGCTCTTGTGCAACCTCACGACTTGCTTTCGCCTTTCGTGAAGTTGCTCCAGTGTCTGTTTGCGCGCGTTCTCTTTGTCCATCCATCTTGGAGCTTACGTTCACCTAAAAGTTCCTATTTCTTTGGGCCGAATCAATAACGGGCGAGTTGTCAGCGTTGCCGAGCTTTTGGAAAGGCGGGCCATCCACCTCTTTCCTTCCACCTCGTGCGTCTTCAAGCCACTTCTCATCGAGATCGAACAAGGCAGCGAGTGTCTTTGCCGACACCCAGCGATGCTCTGGGCCGATCACATCATTCAACGCGGCGGGCGGCACCGAACGCGACGCTGATTTGCTCCGCTTGCCCAGCGGCTCAGGGGGGTGCTTCTGCTCTGAGGACTGCATGGAAGGCTCGCTCTCTTGCATCGGCTACACGGAGGAGCCTTGGGGGAGCCTTAGAACTCCATATATCCGATAACAAGAGCCAGAAGTTTATGTAAGTTGTTGATTTTATTGGTAGGCCGTGTAGGACTTGAACCTACGACCAAAGGATTATGAGTCCTCTGCTCTAACCAACTGAGCTAACGGCCCGCAGCCGGCGATTGTAGGCAGCGCGCTTTCGCGGCCCAATTCGCTACTTGGCGCTCAACGCGTTGCTGACCAATCTCGACGTGATGTCGACGATCTGGATCATGCGGTCGTAGGCCATGCGCGTCGGGCCGATCACGCCGAGCGTGCCGACGACCTGGCCATTCACTTCGTACGGTGCCGACACGACCGACAGTTCCTCGAACGGCACGACCATGCTCTCACCGCCGATGTAGATGCGCACGCCCTCGGCGCGGCTGCTCACGTCGAGCAGGCGCATCAGCTGGGTCTTCTGCTCGAACACGTCGAACAGCTTGCGCAAGGATCCCATGTCGCTGGAAAAGTCTTGCACCGTGAGCAGGTTGCGTTCACCGGCGATGACGACCTGCTCCTGGCTGTCGGCGTGCGCTTCGCTGCCGGCCTGGACGGCGGCCTGCATCAGCGTGGCGATCTCGCCGCGCAGCGCGTCGACCTCGGTCTTCAGGCGCTCGCGCACGTCTTCGATGGTCAGGCCGGCGTAGTGCGACGTCAGGTAGTTGCTGGCTTCGATGAGCTGCGACTGTGTGTAGTCTTGCGCGGTGAAGATGACGCGGTTCTGCACGTCGCCATCAGGGGCCACCAGGATCACCAGCACGCGCCGCTCGCTCAGGCGCATGAACTCGATGTGGTGGAACACGCTGGCCTTGCGCGGCGCGGTGATCACGCCGACGAAGCTCGACAGGCTCGACAGCAACTGCGCCGCGTTGGCAATCACGCGCTGCGGCTGGTCATGGGCGAGCTGCGGCTCGATGAGCGGCGCATGGCTCAACGGTTGCACCGTGAGCATGGTGTCGACGAACAAGCGGTAGCCGCGCGCGGTGGGAATGCGCCCGGCGCTGGTGTGCGGGCTGGCGATCAGGCCCAGGTCTTCGAGGTCGGCCATCACGTTGCGAATGGTCGCGGGCGACAGCTCCAGGCCGCTGGCGCGAGACAAGGTGCGCGAACCTACCGGCTGGCCGTCGGCAATGTAGCGTTCGACCAGGGCTTTCAACAGTGTTTTGGCGCGCTCGTCCAGCATGGTTGCATTGTAGTTTCCGGGCCATTCTGTGCCGGTGACAAACAGGGTCGCTGTGGTGTAATCCCGCGCATGATCAGCCGCTTCCGTCACGCCGCACTCGTGGGCAAGTATCAGGCCCAGGGCATGCGCGGGGTGCTGGAGGAGATTGCCGGGTTCCTGGTGCGCCAGGGGATGGAGGTCTCGTTGGAGGCCCAGACCGCGCTGAACACCGGCATCACCGGCCACGGCGCGCTCACACCCGATGAATTGGGCCAGCATTGCGATCTGGCGATCGTCGTCGGCGGCGACGGCACGATGCTCGGCATCGCACGCCAGCTCTCGCGCTATGGCACGCCGCTGGTGGGCATCAACCAGGGGCGCTTCGGCTTCATCACCGATGTGAACGTGGGCCAGTACGCCGAGGTGCTGGCGCCGATGATCGCAGGCGACTACGAGGAAGAACACCGCACGATGCTGGAAGGTACTGTGCGGCGCGACAGCGCGGTGATCTTCGAAGGCTTCGCGATGAACGACGTGGTGGTGAACCGCGGCGCGGCGGCGAGCATGGTGGAACTGAAGGTGGACATCGGCACGGAGTTCGTCGCCAACTTCCGCTCGGACGGCTTGATCATCGCGTCGCCGACGGGCTCGACCGCGTATGCGCTGTCGGCCGGCGGGCCGATCTTGCACCCCGGCATCGCGGGCTGGGTGCTGGTGCCGATTGCGCCCCATGACCTGTCGAACCGGCCCATCGTGCTGCCCGACACGGGCGAGATCAACATCGAGATCGTGGCCGGCCGCGAAGCCCGCGTGAGCTTCGACATGCAGTCGTTCGCGAGCCTGGCACACGGCGACCGCGTGAGCGTGCGGCGCTCGGTCCACCAGGTGCGCTTCCTGCACCCGCGCGGCTGGAGCTACTACGCCACGCTGCGCCGCAAGCTTCACTGGAACGCGGGAGTGAATTGATGAGCCCCCAACCTGGCGGCATCGCCGCGTCGCTGCCCCAGGCCCACGCAGTGGCCCCTTCGGGGCCTGCGGTGGCCCGGCGGAGGGCGTGACGTGCTGCGCCGCCTGACCCTGCGAGACTTCGTCATCGTCAGCACGCTCGATGTCGAGTTCGACGCCGGCTTCTCGGTGCTAACCGGCGAGACCGGGGCGGGCAAATCGATCCTGGTCGATGCACTGCAGCTGGCGCTGGGCAGCCGCGGCGATGCCGGCGTGGTGCGCGAAGGCGCGCTGCGGGCCGAGATCGGTGCCGAGTTCGACGCGCCGGCCAGCCTGTCGGCCTGGCTTGACGAAGCCGGCTTCGAGCCCGGCCCGGATGAAGCAGGCCGCCTGCTGCTACGCCGCACGATCGACGCGCAAGGCAAGAGCCGCGCGTGGATCAACGGCAGCACGGCCACGATCGCGCAACTGCGTGAAGCGGCTGACCACCTCGTCGACATCCACGGCCAGCATGCCTGGCAAAGCCTGACGCGCGCCCCGTCAGTGCGTACGCTGCTCGATGCCTACGCGGGCATCGAGACGGTGACGCTGGCGCAGCGCTGGTCGGAATGGAAGCACGCCAGCGAAGCGCTTGTCGCCGCCGGCACGCAGCAAGCCGGGCTGGAGCGCGAACGCGAACGACTGTCCTGGCAGATCAGTGAGGTCGACAAGCTCGCTCCGGCAGATGGCGAGTGGGCGGAGCTCGAAGCCGAACACCGCAAGCTGGCGAACGCGCAGTCGTTGATCGAGGCGGCGCGCGGCGCACTCGATGCGATTTCCGATGCCGACACGAGCGGCAAGGAAAGCGCCGACTCCCTCGCCGGTCGCGCCCTTCACGCGCTGCAAGGCGTGGCCGAATTCGACCCCACGCTGGCCGCCACGATCAACGTGCTGCAAGACGCGCAAGCCCAGTTGCAGGACGCAGCCCACACCTTGAGCACCTACCTGAGCCACGCCGACCCGGAGCCGCAGCGGCTGCAGGTGCTCGACGACCGACTGTCAGCCTGGTTGAGCCTGGCGCGCCGCTATCGCCGGCCGGCGGATGAGTTGCCGGCGTTGCTGGCGCAATGGAAAGTCGATTTACGCGCGCTCGACGCAGCCACCGATCTGGACGCGCTGCAGGCCGAACGCGAACGTGCGGTCGCCGCCTTCAATTCAGAGGCACGCCAAGTCTCGACGAGCCGGCGGCGCGCGGCACCAAAGCTGTCAAGCGCGGTCACGCAGGCGATGCCGCAGCTCGGCATGAGCGGCGGCCTGTTCGAGGTGGCGCTGACCGCGCAAGACACGCCCCAATCGTTCGGGCTGGAGTCGGCTGAATTCCTGGTGGCCGGCCACGCCGGCAGCACACCGCGGCCGCTCGCGAAGGTGGCCTCGGGCGGTGAGTTGTCGCGCATCGCGCTGGCGATTGCGGTAACGACGAGCCAGCTCGAGGGCGAAGGCGCGAACGCCCAAAACGCAGCCGCGAACTCAACCGCGAACGCCGTCGCCGGCACGCTGATCTTCGACGAGATCGATGCTGGCGTGGGCGGCGCGGTGGCCGAGACCGTGGGCCGGCTGATGAAGCAGCTCGGCCGCGATCGGCAGGTGCTGGCGGTCACGCATTTGCCGCAGGTGGCAGCTTGCGCCGATCATCACTTCGTCGTCTCCAAGCAGCTGCGCGCCGGGCTGACGCTGAGCGATGTTCGTGCCGTGGCCGGCGAGGCCCGGGTCGCCGAAGTGGCTCGCATGCTGGGCGGCGAGCGCTTGTCGAACACCCGCATTGCGCATGCCCAGGAGATGCTCGCGGTGGCCTCCGAAAATGCCCTCGAAGCGACACCCGCAGCGGCCGCAGCGCGCGCTCGAAAACGTTGATGAACATGGCCACTGACGCCCCCTTGCCAGACGCCTCCACCACCTCGCTGCGCGAGGTGGTGTTGGTCACCGGCATCTCCGGCTCCGGCAAGTCGGTGGCGCTGCATGCACTGGAAGACGCCGGCTTCTTCTGTGTCGACAACCTGCCGCCGGAGTTGCTGCGCGACTTCCTGCGCCTGGAGCACGAGCGGCTCGACCGGCGCGTGGCGATTGCCGTCGACGTGCGCAGCGCCGGCTCGCTGCCGCACCTGTTGCCGCTGCTGGAGAAGTTGCGCACCGAAGGCGTGTCGATCAAGGTCGTGTTTCTCGATGCCAGCACCGACGCCCTGGTGCGGCGCTTCTCCGAGACGCGCCGGCCGCACCCCTTGTCGGAACTCGTGCTCTCCGACAAATCGCTGTTCGAAGAGCCCGCACGCCGCAAGGAAGACCACGCGCCCGACGGCCGGCGTGCGCTCGTCGATGCAATCGAGCTCGAACGCGAGTTGCTCGCCGAACTGCGCGAAGTGGCCACCGTGATCGACACCAGCCAGTTGCGGCCGGCCCAGTTGCGGGTCTGGATGCGCGACCTGGTGCGTGCCGGCAGCAACCGGTTGACGCTGGTGTTCGAAAGCTTCGCCTTCAAGCACGGCGTGCCGCTAGACGCCGACTATGTGTTCGATGTGCGCGTGCTGCCGAACCCGCACTATGTTCGCGAGTTGCGTCCGCTGACGGGGCGCGATGAACCCGTCGCCGACTACCTGCGGGCCCAGCCCGAAGTGAGCGAGATGCTGGCCCAGATCGAAGCCTTTCTGTCGCGCTGGCTGCCCGCCTTCGAGAGCGACCAGCGCAGCTACCTGACGGTGGCGATCGGCTGCACTGGCGGGCAGCACCGCTCGGTGTACTTCGTGCAGATGCTGGCCGAGCGCTTTCGCGAACGTGCCGCCACGCTGATCCGCCACCGCGAGCTTGACGCGCGCCTCTGAGCGGCAGCCATCGCGCGGCTCAGGTCAGCAGCTTGCGCAGCGGCGAGGGCAAGCCGGCCGCC
>CANJKD010000210.1 GCA_947474415.1 Burkholderiales bacterium
CCGCGCGAACTGGCCATTCCAAGTACCACGCTGTGGTTCAACCTGGAAGTCACTGCGACGCGTTTCCCTGACAAACCCGCTTACCTGTTCTTCGGCCGTGCGATGAGCTTCGGCGAACTGCGCAACCAGGCCGAGGCCGTTGCCGGCTGGTTGCAAAGTGTCGGCGTGAAGGCCGGTGACCGCGTCGCCATCTTCATGCAGAACTGCCCGCAGTACGCGGCTGCCTTCTACGGCATCCTGCGCGCGAATGCGGTGGTGGTGCTGGTGAACCCGATGAACCGGGTCGAGGAGTTCAAGCACTTGATCACCGACCCGCAAACCCGCGTCGTGATCTGCGCCGCCGACCTGGCGGCCATCGTCGCGCAGGCCGATGCCGGCGTGCCCGAGGCCGAGCGCCTCACGAAGGTGCTGGTCACGCGCTACACAGATGCCATGCCCGAAGGCGACATCGCACCTGACGACGCCCCCGGCGCCGCGATGGACGCCTGGCTGCGCAGCGACCCCGCGCTGCCGGCTGGCTACCTGCGCTGGCTGGATGTGCTGGCTGGATGCGCTGGCGGAGGCCTCGCGCCCGGCGCGTTCACCGCCCAGCCCGATGACCTGGCACTGCTGCCCTATACCTCGGGCACGACCGGCTTGCCGAAGGGCTGCATGCACACGCACCGCACGCTGATGGCCAATTCGGTGGGGGGCGGCCAGTGGGGCCATGCCAGCCCCGAGACCATGAGCCTGGCCGTGGTGCCGATGTTCCACATCACCGGCATGATGTACGGCGTGGTCGGTAATGTGTTCCTCGGCAGCACCAGCGTGATCCTGCCGCGCTGGGACCGCGAACTTGCCGGGCGGCTGATCTCGAAGTACCGGATCACGCACTGGACCTGCATTCCCACGATGATCATCGACCTGTTCGGCAGCCCCAACTACAAGGCCTTCGACCTCACCAGCCTGATGTACCTGAGCGGCGGCGGTGCGGCCATGCCGCAGGCGGTGGCGCAGCGCCTGCTCGATGAGTTCGGTCTCACCTTCGCCGAAGGCTACGGCTTGACCGAGACCGCCGCGCCAAGCCACGCCAACCCGCCCGAGCGCGCCAAGCTGCAATGCCTGGGCATTCCGATCTTTGGTGTCGATTCGCGCGTGGTGGACCCGCTCACGTTGCAAGAAATGCCGGTCGGCGAAGTGGGTGAAATCATCACCCGCGGGCCGATGGTCTTCAGGGGCTACTGGCGCCACCCTGAGGCGACGAAAGATGCCTTCGTCGAACACGATGGCCACACTTTCTTCCGTACCGGCGACCTCGGCCGCATGGACGAGGAAGGCTATTTCTTCATGACCGACCGGCTGAAACGCATGATCAACGCGAGCGGCTACAAGATCTGGCCGGCCGAAGTGGAGATGCTGCTCTACAAGCACCCGGCGGTGCAAGAGGCCTGCATCATTGCCGCGCGCGACGCCTACCGCGGCGAAGCGGTGAAGGCCATCGTCGTGCTGCGCGCCGAAGCCGTCGGCAAGACCGCGCCGGAAGACATCACGGCCTGGGCGCGCGAAAACATGGCCGCCTACAAGGTGCCGAAGCTCGTGCAGTTCGTCGATGCGCTGCCCAAGTCGGGCTCGGGCAAAGTGATGTGGCGCCTGCTGCAGGATCAGGAAGTGGAAGGCAAGGCGGTGGCGTGAGACACCCGGTGTCAACCTTGCGGGCCGCTGCGCCGGGCCGCCCCGGGCAATGCCCGACCCAGGGCCACGCAGGAGCCTCTTCGTGGCCCAGGGAGGGTCGCTCGACGTGCTCGGCGAGCGCGGTGCGGTCATGACCGATGCACGGGCGCTCGCCGACGGTTTTGACTTGCGCCACCTGACCGGCGCCTTCTGCGACGACCCGTTCCCCACCTACCGTGCACTGCGTGAGCATGCGCCCGTGAAGCGCATGCCCGACGGCAGCGTGTTCCTGACGCGCCATGCCGACCTGAGCGCCGTCTACAAGGATGCGAAGAACTTCAGCTCCGACAAGCGCGAGGAGTTCGGCCCGAAGTACGGCGACTCAGCCCTGTTCGAGCACCACACCACCAGCCTGGTGTTCAACGACCCGCCACTGCACGCGCGCGTGCGCCGCTTGATCGCCGGCGCCCTCACGCCGCGCCACATCGCGGCCATGGAGGGCGGGCTGGTGCAACTGGTCACCCGGTTGCTCGATGCGCTGCAGACGCGCGCCGAAGCAGGCGAAACCGTCGACCTGATCGAGGCCTTTGCGGGCGCGATCCCGGTCGAGGTCATCGGCAACCTGCTCGGTGTTCCGCACGCCGATCGCGCGCCGCTGCGTGGCTGGTCGCTCGCGATCCTCGGTGCGCTCGAGCCGGTGTTGAGCGAAGAAGTGAAGGCGCGCGGCAACCGGGCCGTGACCGAGATGCTGGGCTACCTGGAAGGCCTGGTCGCGCAGCGCACGCAGGCGCCGCTCGACCCCGAGACCGATGTGCTGACGCAGCTGATCCAGGGCGAAGTGATTGCTGCGCCGGGTACCGCGCCAGGCAGCGTGCCAAGTTCAGCCAGCGGCGTTGAACGCCTGCTCGCGAAGGAGTTGCTGCACAACTGTATCTTCCTGCTCAACGCCGGCCACGAGACCACCACCAACCTCATCGGCAATGGCCTGAAGTGCCTACTCGACTGGCCTGACCAGAAGCGCAGGCTGATCGTCGAGCCCGGCCTCATCAACCGCGCCATCGAGGAAGTGCTGCGCTTCGAGAGCTCGAACCAACTCGGCAACCGCATCACCACGGCCGCCGTGCAGATCGGCGGCGTGACTGGCGTGACGCTCGCCGCGCGCACCCAGGTCACGTTGTGCATCGGTTCCGCGAACCGTGACCCGGCCCAGTTCCCTGACCCCGACCGCTTCGACATCGGCCGCAACCCGAACCGCCACCTGGCCTTCGGCTCCGGCATCCATCAGTGCGTCGGCATGGGCCTCGGGCGGCTCGAAGGGCGGGTTGCGATCGCGGCCTTTCTGGCGCGCTTCCCCGACTACCGGCTGGCCGGCCCGGCTTTGCGCTCCCGGCGCGTGAGGTTTCGCGGCCACCTCGCCCTGCCTTGCAGCTTGCTCGGCTGACACCGTGGCAGCTCAAAAGTCAACTCACGCACCGCAGAGGCGCCGAGAACGCAGAGAACCGCAGAGAAAGCCCTTTGCATTGAATTCCTCTGCGCAACTCTGTGTTCTCGGCGCCTCTGCGGTGGTGAGTTTCGTATTTCCCGGCGCGCTGCACGTGCCCTTACAGGAGAGAACCATGACACGACACTCTATCCACCGATACGCCACGCTCGCCTTGCTGGCCGCCTGCACTTTGCCAGCCATCGCCCAGATCAAGATCGGTGTCACCCTCTCCACCACCGGCCCGGCCGTGTCGCTCGGCATCCCCGAGAAGAACACCATCGCGCTGCTGCCCAAGACCATCGCCGGCAAGTCGGTCGAGTACATCGTGCTCGACGACGCCAGCGACACCAGCGCGGCGGTCGTCAACACGCGCCGGTTCACACTCGAAGACAAGGTCGACGCGATCATCGGCTCCACCACCACGCCGAACTCGCTGGCCATGACCGACCTGGTCGCAGAGGCCGCCACGCCGACGATATCGCTCGCGTCCAGCGCCCGCATCATCGAGCCGATGACGGCGAAGAAGGCCTGGGTCTTCAAGACGCCGCAGACCGACACGATGATGGTGCTGGCGATCCTGGAACATGCCTCGAAGCGCGGCATCAAGACCATGGGCTACATCGGCTTCAACGATGCGCTCGGTGAAGCCTTCTACGCCGAGTTCGAGAAGTTCGCGTCGGTGCGGCAGATCCGCATCGTCGCCAACGAACGGTTCGCGCCGCGCGACACCAGCGTCACCGCGCAGGTCATCAAGGTGGCCGCCGCGAACCCCGACATGGTGGTGATCGGCGCCTCGGGCACGCCGGCGGTGCTGCCGGCGCGCGCGCTGAACGAGCGTGGCTACAAGGGCAGCGTGTACTTCAACCACGGCGTGGCCAACAACGACTTCCTGCGCGTCGGCGGCAAGGGCGTCGAAGGCATGTTCCTGCCCACCAGCCCGGTCGTGGTGGCGGCCGCATTACCGGCAAATCATCCGGCCAAGGCGCGGGCGATGGACTATGTGAAACGCTATGAGTCTGCCTACGGCGTGGGCAGCGTATCGGCCTTCGGCGCCTACACCTGGGATGCCGGCCCGTTGCTCAGCCAGGCAATTCCGGTGGCCCTGAAAACCGCCCAACCCGGCACGCGCGAGTTCCGCACCGCGCTGCGCGACGCGCTCGAAGGGGTGCGTGACCTGCCCGTGTCGAACGGCGTCAGCAACATGTCGAAGAACGACCACCTCGGGCTCGACCAACGCGCCCGGGTGATCGTCCGGATCGAAGGCGGGAAGTGGAAACTCGATTGAGCCTGCAGCGCGGCTTCGCCACGCTGTTTCGCGGCTCCGCTTCGCTACTTCATTTCGCTGCTTTACTTCGCCGTCACCTGACCGCGAATCTCGCCGCCGGGGTTGGCTGCGGTGTGCACATTGGCGTACCACTTGCCGGCCATCAGGTCGGCGACCTGCGCGGCGGTCAACAGCGTCTCGCCACGGGCCGGGCTCATCGCGCTCGGGAACGGCACGGCCACACCGGCATTCGCGCCGACCATGGCCGGGCCATGGAAGTGCGCCATCGTCGCGGGCCCGGTCATGCCGGAGTAGGTGAGCGTCCAGCGCGGCACGTTGCTGTTCTTGTCGAGCGTGGCGTCGAGCGTGCCTGTGCCCGGGCTGGCGTTGGCCGGCACTTCGGCAGCGCTCGACAGCACCGCACCGAAAGTTGCGGTGTTGGTGGCGGCCATCAGCGGCGCCATCGGTGTCATGCCGCAGGCGGCGAAGGCCACGGTGCCGGCCAGCAGTGCGACGCGAACGATGCGTGTGGATGTGTTCATGAGAATCTCCAGGAATGGTTTCGGTGGCGCCCGGTTTGGGCTCCGTCTGGCCCTGCGGGCTGCAGCCGAGTGGGTGCCACACATCTGGATTCAAGTGTCGGACGGAAGGCCGTTGCGGCGTCGCCTTTCGCCGCTTCGCCACGTTGGCGGTGGGGAACACCGCGACAGGGTGCTGTGTTCCGCTCATGCCCGGGCCGCAGCCCCGGGCGCTTGCCAGGCACAAACAGTCCACAGGACTGTTTGAGTCCGGGCGCGCTCACCCGTCGATGGCCTTGCGGCCAGCGCCTCCTTCTTTACTTCGCTCCACACCACACCCTGCCGCAGCGCTCCTGCAGCACCGAGGCGGTTTGAGAGGAGGCGCCCCACGACGGGTGGCAGGCGGAGGGCGTTGGGGTGAATGGCGCAGCGAGGTCAAGACCGAGCGTCAGGAAATGCCCGGCTCGGGTGACACGAGCGGAGTCGTTCACCCGATGCCCCTGGCGCGTGACGAAGTACGCAAGCCAACTCAAGAATTACCGACGCGCA
>CANJKD010000211.1 GCA_947474415.1 Burkholderiales bacterium
TACGTGCCTTGCGATGTCTGCTTGGGTCAGCGCTACAACCGCGAGACCTTGGAGGTGCTCTACAAGGGCAAGAACATCACCGAGGTGCTGGGCCTGACGGTGGAAGACGCGCATGGCTACTTCAATGCCGTGCCGAACATCGCGCGCAAGCTGCAGACGCTGCTCGACGTGGGCCTGGGCTACATCCGCCTCGGCCAGAGCGCAACCACGCTGAGCGGCGGCGAAGCGCAGCGCGTCAAGCTGGCGCTGGAACTGAGCAAGCGCGACACTGGCCGCACGCTCTACATCCTGGATGAGCCGACCACCGGCCTGCACTTCGCCGACATCGACCTGCTGCTGCGCGTGCTGCACCAGTTGCGTGACGCCGGCAACACCATCGTCGTGATCGAGCACAACCTCGACGTCATCAAGACCGCCGACTGGATCATCGACATGGGCCCCGAAGGCGGCGCGGGCGGCGGGACGGTGCTGGTGGTGGGCACGCCGGAAGATGTGGCTGCGGAGCCGGCGAGCTTCACGGGGAGGTATCTGCGGCCGCTGCTGAGAAACTGAGCGCCCGGGGTCCGGACGACGCGTCTGCATCAAGCATCGCCCAGGGACTCCAGCAGCTTCAACGCCCGCTTCGGCGTGCCCCGGACGGCCCGTGTCTCGAATCGGGTGCGCGCATCGTGGTTCGCCAGCGCAATCGTCGTCAGTTCGTCGACAAGTTTGTTGACGCTGATCTTCCGATTCGAGGCCAGCGCTTTCAGCCGCTCGTGCTTGTCATCCGGCAAACGAATGGTCAGGGTGGACATGGGATTAGCTCCAGGCATTGCTCTGGCGTGAGAACCCGCAGCGCCGGAAAGCGCAGTTCGCCGCGCGCCAGACTGCGGATGTTGCGGGTGACGATGGCTGCTGCATTGCCGGCAACGGCCAGTTCGATCAAGTGGTTGTCACCTTCATCGGGCAGATTGGGGCGCCATGCAAAAAACACCTCGACCCATTGGCATCGATTCAGGAAACCATCGAGCACCGCCGTGCGCTTGCTCGAATCCAGAAGGGCGCCCTCCCAGAGCGACGTGCGATCCAGAACGTCTTCGAACTCGGAGAAGAGCGCCACGCCCATCAAGGGTCGATAGGCGCCACTCAGGCAGGCGCGAATCACCCGGCGGGAGGCGCCTCCGCGGCTCATCAGGGCACCGACAAAGACATTGGTGTCGACGACAATGGAAGACATGATCGAACGATAGCGTATGTGCTATCAGACTGACTGGCCGCATGCCGCTGTTGGATCAGTAGCTCCCCGCCTCGGCTTCAGGCCACAGCGCCGGGAAGTAGAACCGCAGCGCGTGCCATGGCACCGCGAAACGGATCGCGCCTTTCGGCGTGTCCGACGCGAGCAGGCCGCGCGCCAGCAAGGGCTGCAATACGCGGTCGGCCGAGCGCGACGCGAGGCCGGTCATGGCCCTGAAGGCACCGCGGTCCATCGGGCCGCCGAGGAACAGGTAGTGCATCGGCGTCAGAGCCTCCATGCGGATGGCCGAGCCTTCGCGGTGCGACTCGAACGCCAGGCAGGCGGCCATGCGGTCCTTCATGGACTGCATGTCGAACAGCGGGGCCATGAAGCCGGCCTGGTCGATGCAGACGCCGAGAAAGTAGTCGCAGAACGCGATCAGGCCTTCTTCGCTGAGCGCGCCCCGACCATCGAGGTCGTTGCGTCTGGGCAGATCGGCATTCGCCAGCAGCTCGTAGTAACGCGGCTGCGAGCGCGCCAGCCCGCGCAAGGGCGACCACACGCCGTTGGTCAGCCTCAGGCCTTGCAGCAGCACTTGCGAGTGCAGGCGCGCCGCTGGCGGCGGCGCGTTTCGGCATTGACCGCGAAGTCTTGCCGCAGCGACTGCTCGATCTCGATGGGCAGGGTGTGCTGGCCTTCGATGCGGTTCGTGTCGTGCAAGCTCATCGCCCGCGGCAGCGGAGCGATGGACAGCATCGCGCTCGCATGCGCGCGGCCCTTGGCGGCCAGCGCCAGGCGCTGTAGGTGGTGCGCCCTTTCGAGCAAACGATCACGCCAGTGAGCACTTGGCAGCAGGGGCTCGCACTGGCCGATGTGGTCGTACATGAAGGCTGATCTGGCAGATCATTTCGATTCCGACAGTCGGGCAGTCTGCTGCTTCAATCTTCATTGGTAGATCTGTGATTTCAACGTCCGTTCATCCGGGCTCCTGGCGAGCTATTTGGCGAATCCTGTGGCGAATCTTTCGGCAGATGAATTCAGCCCCGGTGCCCGGCTCGAAGCGCCCGCACGCCCTCCTGCACCAGGCTTTGCACATTGCGCGTTTCGGCGAATACCGCTCGCAGGTGCGTTGCATGGTTGCCATCGCGTGCCGCGCAGCGTTCCAGCTCTTCCAGCGCGGCCACGCTTTGCAGCGCGGCAAAGTGGGGCTCGACATGGCGCAGCGTGGCCAGGATGTCTTCGCGGATGGTGCGGCTCTCGCGCGTGCGCGGGTCGACCATGGTGCCGTCCAGGCCGAAGCGGCAGGCCTGGAACCGGTTGAAGGTGTAGACGAGGTAGTCGTCTTCGGCCGGCATCGGCTCGGCCCGTTCAAGCAGCCGCCGGCAGATCGCCTGCAGGTAGCAGGCCAGTGCAGCGGCGCGCTCCACGGTGAGCGGCGTGTCGCACACGCGCAGTTCGATCGTGCCGTACTCGGGCTTGGGGCGAATGTCCCAGTAGAAGTCTTTCATCGATTCGACGACGCCAGTGGCTTCCATCTTCGTGAAGTAGCCGTTCGCGAAATCATCCCAACTCAACGTGAACGGCGCGCGGCCGCTGAGCGGGAAGGCGAACACCGAATTCAGCCTGGCTGAATCGAACATCGTGTCCACGCCCTGGAAGAATGGCGACGATGCGCTCAGCGCGATGAAGTGCGGCACATAGCGGCTCAGCGAATGCAGCAGGAACAGCGCGTCGTCACCCGATTCGCAGCCCACATGAACGTGCTGGCCGAACACGGTGAACTGCTTGGCGAGGTAGCCGTAGAGCTGCGAGAGCTGCTGGTAGCGCGGCTTGTCGAACACGCGCTGCTCGCTCCAGCGCTGGAACGGGTGCGTGCCGCCGCCGGCGATGCCGATGTTCAGGCGGTCGCAGGCCGCCACCAGCGTGTCGCGCATGCCGCGCAGTTCGGCCAGCAACGGCGCATGGGTGGTCTGGATGCCGGTGGCGATCTCGATCATGCTTTGCGTCATCTCGGGTGTGACGGTGCCCGGGAAGGGCTTGCGGGACAGCAATTCCAGCAGGTCGTTCGCCCCCGAGGTGAGGTCGAAGTCGACCGGGTTGACGAGTTGCAGTTCCAGCTCGACACCGAGTGACAGTGCCTGTGATGGGCCGAAGGCGGGCAAGGGCATGTCAGTGTTTCTCCGCGTGAGCTTCGCCAACCAGCATCAAGGCCCTCTGCGTGACGAAGGGCCCGATCACATCGAGCAGCACCAGCAGGCCGACGATCACCGGCAGGCTGTCGCGCGCGAGGTCGAAGCCATAGAGGCGGCTTTCTTCGAGCAGCAGCAAGGCGAAGGCCGACATCGGCATCAGTGCCAGGCCGGTCAGCGCGCCCTTGCGGAACGTGGTGCCGCTGACGCGCGCGATGCTCAGGTTGACGAGCGAGTGCACGGCGCTGCGCGCCGCCAGCACCGCCGCACCCAGCACCAGCCCGGCGAGCAGCCCGCTCCATGACAGCAGGCTGCCGATGAAGACGAACAGGAACACCGCGAGCACGTCGCCCAGCGCCTCGAAATTTCGCTGCGCGTAGCTCAGCGCGACGCGGCGCTCGAGTGCCACGAGGCCGAAGGCCAGCGCGGCCAGCAACGGTGACAGGTGCAGGCTCTGCGCCACCCCGGTCAACAGCAACACCAGAAAGGCAAAGGTGACGGTGGTGCCCTGGCTGCCGGTGGCCAGCCGGTTCAACACCGGCGCCACCACACCGAACACCGCGCCCGCCACCAGTTACAGGCCGATCACGTACAGGCTGTTGAACGCCGCCTTGCCGATGTCACCGCTGGTCTCCAGGTGCCAGAGCCGACCACGCCCTTGAGCAGCAGCACCGCGAACAGGCAGTTCAGCGCACACAGGTGCAGCAGTCGCTCGGTCACCTGGCCGGAACTACGCAACTCGTGGGTGACACGCATGATGGCAGCGGGCGAGCTCGCCACGCACAACGAAGCCAGCACAAGCCGCTGGTCGACCGCCACGTTAAACCAGCCGGAGACCCAGAACACCACAGCAGCACCAGCCCGAGCGCGCCATACGCGCACACGCGCGGCACGTGCCAGCGGCGGAACACCCATTCACCCGCCAGCCATGCGGCCAGCAGCATCATGGGCCAGGCGACGAGCGGCCCCAGTTGGTCTGCGCTCATCCGGATAGCGGCCGATGTTTCATACCGTCAATCTACTGCGCGCCCAAGAAATCGTCTGTAGGACTTGGACGCAAAGTGCAGACTGACAATGCCAGCGTCAACCACTGCAAGAGGCCACCCGTGATCCACACCGTCGACTACTACCTCGCGCCGCAATCGCCCTGGGCCTACCTCGGCCATCAGCGCTTCGCCGACGTCGCGCGCGCGGCCGGCGCGCGCATCAACCTGCTGCCGGTCGACATCGGCGGCAAGGTGTTCCCCGTCTCGGGCGGGCTGCCGCTGGCACAGCGCGCGCCGCAGCGTCAGGCCTACCGGCTGCTTGAGTTGAAGCGCTTCAGCGACCATCTGGGCATGCCGCTGAACCTGCACCCGAAGCACTTTCCGGTGAATGGCGACGACGCGGCACGGCTCATCATCGCCGTCGACACGCACGAAGGCAGCGACATGGCGATGGTGCTGGCCGGCGCCGTGCTGCGCGCCGTGTGGGCCGAAGAGCGCGACATCGCCGATGCCGGCGAACTGGCCTCGATGCTGACGGTCTGCGGCCTGCCGGCGGTGCGGCTCGACGACTCGCGTTCGGCTGCGGTTCAGCAGCGCTACGAAGCCGACTCGCAGCGTGCGGTGGCCGCTGGCGTGTTCGGCGCGCCCAGCTATGTGATCGCCGGTGAGCTGTTCTGGGGCCAGGACCGGCTCGACTTCGTGCAGCGCCGGCTGGCGCGGGGCTGACGATGCGCCACTGTGTCAGTGCCATCGCTGCCGTGGCGCTGCTCGCGACCGCGATGCAGAGCGCGCATGCCGCACCCTACACCGGGCCGCTGTTCGACACCCACCTGCATTACAACGAAGAGGCGCTCGCGGACCACCCGGTCGCCGACGTGCTGGCGCGCATGCAGCGCAGCGGCGTGCGCGCGGTCGTTGCGAACAGCCGGCCGAACGACGGCACGGTGGCGCTCGCTGCCACACCACTCGCCGCTGCCGCCGGCGTGACGGTGGTGCCGTTCGTGCGCCTGTACCGCAACCGCGCCGACTACACCGGCTGGTTCGCCGACGCGTCCATCCA
>CANJKD010000212.1 GCA_947474415.1 Burkholderiales bacterium
CACCCGCCGCAGCGGCCCGACCGGCTGGCAGCCCTGCGTGACGCGCGAAAGCAGTGCCACGCCGGGCCCGAAGGCCACGCCCGACAGGCCGCCGGTGAGCATGCCTTCGGCCAGTTGCAGCGCCCGTGATCGCCCTGAGGCAAGGCCACCGAACACATAGCCGGTGGCGGTGCGTTCGCTCATGTCATGGATCAACCCCGGCAGGTCGGCGCCGGACGGGTCGGCGTGAACCTGCGCCGTGTGCGCCGCGAACGTGCCCAGCGGACGCGCGCCCGAGAACACGCGGAACTGGTCGGTGGGCAGGTCGCTGAGCATCAGTGCCAGCGCGGGTTCGTCGAAGTATTCGACGCCGCTGGCCGCCACGCCGATGCCGCTCGCACCCACCCAGGCCACACCGGGCCAGCGCTGGCGCAGGTCGGCCAGCAGGCCATCGGCCTGCGCGGCAAAGTGGTCGGTGATGTAGAGCCAGCCGAGCGTGGGCGTCAACGCTTCACCGCGCGCCGCACGCTCGTGACGTTGCGCTTCGATCTGGGCTGCCGCCAGCGCCAGCGCGAGGCGGGCGTCGGGGTGCGTGGCGTGGCCGTGCAGGAACAGCTTCATCGCGTCAAGGGCAAGGCTTGGCGTAGCCGCCGCTCAGCCACGCGAGGCGGCGGTCTTGCGCGGGGCGGCTTTGCGCGCTGCCTTGCGCGGCGGGGCGGTCGTGGCCTTGCCGGCCGGCTTGGCGTGCTTCGCAGCGGCGCCACCGGCGGCCGCCTTGACGGTGTTGCCGGCGGCGTCGAGCGTCTGCTTGACCATCGCGCCGGCCATGGCACGGGCAGCGTCGCTGCCGGTGTCTTTCATCGCCGTGGTCGCGAGTTCGGTGAACTGCTTCGTCAGCGCGCCCCACCATTGCATCGGGTCGACGACACCGGCTGCGGGCGCTGCGGCGTCGTCCTTCGGCGCGGGCGCGGGCTCGGGCTCACGCACCGGCTTCGGCGCCGGTGCGGCCGCTGCCGGGGCCGCCACGGGCGAGGTCGGCATGCGGATCTGCATCGACTCGCGCAGGTCGTCCATCTGCACGTTCATGGTCTTCAATGTGGACAAGGTCATGCGTTGCACTTCCAGCGCCTGGATCGTGGCGCCGAGCATGCGGCCGTTCTGTTCCAGCCAGAACTGCACGGTGCGCAATTCCTCGATGCGCTTTTCGACCTCTTCCGGGTTCAGCGTCGGCGCCACCCACTGGCCGATGCCGGGCAGGGCCGAGCCGGCGTTCTTGACCAGGCTTTGCAGGAAGTCGAAGCCGGGGACGAGTTTGGTGAAGCCGGATGCGTCGCTCATCGTGTTTCCTGATTCTGATTGTCGGGTGCGTCTGATTCTGCATTCAACTTGCGGCCCTGCCAATATTTGCGGCCATGTTCGTCGAGACGCGAGCCGCGAGCCGGGCGCCCCTCGCACGCCGGCCGGTCAGCGCGTCAGCGCGTGAAGTCGACGCGTTCCACTGTGTAGCCGCGCCGCGCCAGCAAGGCCGGCAGCCCCATCGGCCCGATCATGTGCAGGCTGCCGACGGCGGCGAACACCTGCCGGCCGCTCGCGTGGAGCGAGGCGATGCCATCGGCCAGCCCGGGGTTGCGCTCGTCGAGCATGCGCACCATGGCTTCGCGGTCGCTCTTTGTCTTCAGGCAGTCGCACCAGTCTTCGTAGCGCATCAGCGTGGCCAGGTCGGCATCGGCCCAGACCTGGGCGATGCGCACGACCTGCGCGCGGGCGCTGCCACTTTCCAACTCGTCCAGGCCGGTTTCGACTGCGTTCAGGCGTTCCCGCGCGTCTTCAGTGTGCAGCAATCGCGCCTGCAATTCGGGGGATTCCAGCGACACCGTCTTCTTGCTGGCCGCGTGGCCCCAGCCGGCGAGAAAGAGGTCGATGCCGTAGGCCGGGTCGATCCCGTCGCGCCGGGCCGCCAGCGTGACCAGCGTCATCACCTGCAACGCCGGGCTCAGGGCTGCCAGCGCCTCGGGCGGCAGGCAGGCGGCGGCGGTCTGGCGCGCGATGCGCTGGCGTGCCGGCTCGGTCAGTTCACTGCCCGGCAAGGCCGACACCAGCGTGGCCAGACGCTGCCCCACTGCGGGGTCGAGCAGGTCAAGTTCGAGCGCGATGGTGTCGGTGGCCGCCAGCGCCTGCGTGACGCGCGGGCCGGGGTACATCCACGCCAGCTTCGCCGCGTGCAACGTGCCGTACAGGTAGGAGCTGCGCCGGTCCTGGGTGATGCGCCAAAGAAAGCCGTGGTCGCGCGCCGCGCGCATGCCGGCCTGCACCTGTTCGGCGTCGGGGCTTTGCGCGGCCGGCGGGCAGCCGGGTGCCGGCTGCGCGTGGCTGGCCCTGCTGCACGCCAGTGCGATCAGCAGCACGCCGAGCAGGCAACGGCGAACCAGGCAAAAAAAGGGGCGGGCCGTCGTGGCCGTAGCGTAGCGGCTGCACAGCGCACGAATCAAGGCACGAACCAGCGCAGGCATCAGCGCATCGCTCCGGCTTCGATGCGCAGCACGCCGTCGCGCTGCTGCCAGTGCAGCCGGCCGAGCACGTCCATGCCGAGCAGCGGGTTCGCGCCCAGCGCGTGCAGCGCCACCACGCGCAGGCGCTGTGCGCTCACGCCGCCCTGCAGTTCCACATCGGCGCGCACGACCTGGCCCGTGACGACGCCGCCGGCCGTGCTCGACTTCACCGTGTCGATGGCCTCCAGCCCCAGCTCGCCGGCCAGCGCCGCCGAGATCGCGGTGCCGGTGGCGCCAGTGTCGACCAGAAAGTCGACCGCGCGGCCGTTCACCCGGCCCGGCCAGTGGTAGTGGCCGTCGGCGCTGCGTCGAATCTCGATCGCATCTCCGACCTGCTGGAAGCGTGTTTGATCGGCGCGGTGCAGCCACCACTGGATGCCCAGGAACACCATCAGCCCCAGCAGCAGCCAGACCGTGACGAGCTTGAAGGTGCGCGGCAAATCGTTGTTCATGCCCGTACCATGCCACGAAATCCAGACCGCCCCGCACCACAGCCGAAGGCGACCCATGCGCAGCCTGTTCCACCTCGCGTTCCATGTCCATGACCTCGAAGCAGCGCGTGCCTTCTATGGCGGTGTGCTGGGCTGCGCGCAAGGCCGCAGCACCGCCACCTGGATCGACTTCGACTTCTTCGGCCACCAGATCTCGATGCACCTGGGCGCGCCGTTCGCCACCACCGCCACCGGCCAGGTTGGCGACCAGTGTGTGCCGATGCCGCACTTCGGCGTCGTGCTGGAAACCGCCGAGTGGCAGGCGCTCGCGCAGCGCCTGCGCGAGCACGGCGTTTCATTCGTGCTGGAGCCGCAGTTGCGCTTCGAAGGCCAGCCCGGCGAACAGTGGACCATGTTCTTCCGCGACCCCTCGGGCAACCCGATCGAGGTCAAGGGCTTCGACTCGCTCGGTGCGGTGTTCGACGCGTGAGGGCGCGGGTCAGGCCGCAGTCGCCACCACCCTCTGCTCGATCGCCCCGAACACGCTCATCCCGTCCGCGCCCTTCATCTCGATGCGGATCGTGTCGCCGTACTGCATGAAGCCGGTCTTCGGCGCGCCGCTTTCAATGGTCTCGATGGCGCGCTTCTCGGCGATGCACGAGTAGCCTCGGCTCCAATCCTTGTTGCTCACCGTGCCGCTGCCGACGATGCTGCCGGCGCGCACATTGCGCGTCTTGCCCATGTGAGCAATGAGTTCTCCGAAGTGGAAGGTCATCTCCGGGCCGGCGTCGCACAGGCCGACGCGTTTGCCGTTCCACACGCTTTCCAGGTTCAGGTGCACGCGCCCGCCCTGCCAAGCCGAGCCGAGTTCATCGGGCGTCACCGCGACCGGGCTGAAGGCGGTGGCGGGCTTGCTCTGGAAGAAGCCCAAGCCCTTGGCCAACTCGGCCGGGATCAGGTGGCGCAGGCTCACGTCGTTGGCGAGCATCAGGAGGCGGATGCCTTCGAGCCCGGCGTCGGGCGCGCTGCCCATGGTCACATCGCCGGTGATCACGGCCACCTCGGCTTCGAAGTCGATGCCGAAGTCGGCGCTGGCACAGACGATGTCGTCGCACGGGCCGATGAAGTCATCGCTGCCACCCTGGTACATCAGCGGGTCGGTGTAGAGATGCGCAGGCAGCTCGGCGCCACGCGCCTTGCGCACGAGTTGCACGTGGTTGATGAAGGACGAGCCGTCGGCCCACTGGTAGGCGCGCGGCAGTGGTGCCATGCACTTCGCGGGCTCGAACGCGAAGGCATGGCGCGCCTTGCCGTGGTTCAGCGTCTGCGACAGTTCTTCGAGCTGCGGCGACAGGAAGTTCCAGTCGTCGAGCACCTGCTGCAACCGGGTGGCGATGCCGCTGGCGCAGTGGGCCAGGGCGAGATCGCGCGAGACGACCACGAGTTGGCCGTCGCGCGAACCGTCTCGGTAGGTGGCAAGTTTCATGGTGTCGTGTGGGTGCTGGATTCTGGGCCGGGTGCAGGGCATTGCGAGTGGGCCTTGCGAAGAGCGGCTATTGTCGATGGATGCCAACGCCTGCGATGCGCCACCGCCTGAAGCCGCTGGCCTTCGTGGCCGTGGCTGCCTTGATGCTTCACGTTGCGGTGCTCGGTGGCTGGCAATGGGCCTGGCCGCAGCGAACCGCGCCAGTCTTGCCCGCAGCCGCGATGCAAGTGCGGGCGGTGGTGGTAGTCGGATCCCGGGAGCCTGCGGCCGAGGCTGCGACGCCTGCGCCTGCACAGATGCCCATGCCCATGCCGGCGCTGCGGCCCGCAGTGGCCAGGCCTGCGCCTGACGCCCGCGCACCCGCTGCTGCGCTCCCGGTGCTTGCGACGCGAGTCGCGGCACCGGCCGCGCAAGCCGGCCCCAGCCCCAGCCCCAGCCCCAGCCCCAGCCCCAGCCCGATACCTGCCGTGACGTTGGCGGGCGCCGGTGAGGCGTCGCCACCCGAAGCCGCGCCGCGTGAGCCAGCACCGCCGACCTCGCGCGAGCCGACCCCGTTCGCCGACGAAGCCATCCCGCACTACCGCACCCGGCTCCCGCCCGCTGCTCTGCTGCGCTACGAGCTGACGCGCGGGGCCTTGAGCGGCACCGGCGAGTTGCTGTGGCAGCCGGCCGGTGACCACTACGAGATGCGGCTCGACGGCCGCGTCGGCCCGCTGGCAGTGCTGACGCAAGTCAGCAGCGGCGGCTTCGACGCGGCCGGCCTGGCGCCGCTGCGCTTCACCGAGAAGCGCCTGCGCCGCCCGACCACGGCCGCCAATTTCCAGCGCGAGGTCGGCAAGATCACGTTTTCCGGCCCGGCCACCGAGTTCGCAATGCATGAAGGCACACAAGACCGCCTCAGCTGGATGGTGCAACTCGCCGCCATCGTCGCCGCCGAGCCGGGGCTGCGTAGCGCTGGTGCGACGGTGGTGATGCGGGTGGTGGGTGCGCACGCCGATGCG
>CANJKD010000213.1 GCA_947474415.1 Burkholderiales bacterium
CGTCCTTGGTCTTGCACAGCGTTTGCGAGATCACGCCGATCAGAGACTCCGACAGCATCGCGCGCACCATTTCCTTTTCGGCCGCAGGGAACACGTCGACCACCCGGTCGATCGTCTTGGCCGCGCTTGACGTGTGCAGCGTGCCAAACACCAGGTGGCCGGTCTCGGCGGCGGTGAGCGCCAGGCGGATGGTTTCCAGATCGCGCATTTCGCCGATCAGGATGGCGTCCGGGTCTTCGCGCAGCGCCGAGCGCAGCGCGTTCGCGAAGCTCAGCGTGTGCGGCCCGACCTCGCGCTGGTTGATCAGGCACTTTTTCGATTCATGCACGAACTCGATCGGGTCTTCGACCGTCAGCACGTGACCGAACTCGTTCTCGTTCAGGTGATTCACCATCGCCGCCAGCGTGGTTGACTTGCCCGAGCCGGTCGGCCCCGTGACCAGCACCAAGCCACGCGGTTTGAGCGCCAGCTCGGCAAAGACCTTCGGAGCGTTCAGCTGCTCCAGCGTGAGAATCTTCGAGGGGATGGTCCGGAAAACCGCGCCGGCACCGCGGTTCTGGTTGAAGGCATTGACCCGGAAACGCGCCAGGCCCTGGATCTCGAACGAGAAGTCGCACTCCAGCGTTTCCTCATAGTTCTTGCGCTGCGAGTCGTTCATGATGTCGTACACCATGGCGTGAACCTGCTTGTGGTCCAGCGGGTCGACATTGATGCGTCGCACGTCGCCATGCACCCGGATCATCGGCGGCAGGCCGGCCGAGAGGTGCAAGTCAGACGCCTTGTTCTTGACCGAAAACGCCAGCAGTTGGGTGATGTCCATGGGTCTTGGGGGAGTAGGAATCGCGCGCGCTCGTGGCACGCTGCCACTGCGGGATACTCGGCCCATTATGGCGATGATTGAAGACAAACTCCTGCAGCTTCACGGGCGCCTGGCCCGCGCTTGCGCGGCGGCTGCGCGGCCCGTGCAAAGTGTCACGCTGCTGGTCGTGAGCAAGACCTTCGGGCCGGGCGCGGTGCGCGAAGCGTTTCAAGCCGGCGAGCACCGCTTCGGCGAAAACTACGTGCAGGAAGGCGTGGACAAGATCGCCGCGCTGGCCGACGTGCGCAGCCAGGTCGAGTGGCACCTGATCGGCCCGCTGCAGTCCAACAAGACCCGCGTCGTGGCCGAGCAGTTCGACTGGGTGCACTCGGTCGACCGGCTGAAAGTCGCGCAGCGGCTGAGCGAGCAGCGGCCCGCCCAACTGCTGCCGCTGCAGGTCTGCCTGCAGGTCAACATCAGCGGCGAACCCAGCAAGAGCGGGCTCCGGCCGGACGAAGTGCCGGCCGTGGCGCGAGCGGTTGCCGCGCTGCCGCGCCTCGCGCTGCGCGGCCTGATGGCGATTCCAGAGCCGGCCGCCGACTTCGCCGCGCAACGCGCACCGCATCGCGCTTTGCACGCCTTGCTGCAGGCGCTGAATGCGAGTGGCTTGGCGCTCGACACGCTGTCCATGGGCATGAGCGCCGACCTCGAGGCCGCCATCGCCGAAGGCGCGACCCTGGTGCGCGTTGGCAGCGCGATCTTTGGCGAGCGGCCGGCGTTCAGGCCGGCCGCACTGGTCACACCGGACGCACCCCCAGCGGCTTGAAGAAGATCGTCGTCGGGCACAAGCCGCCGCGCGGCCACAGCGCAAAGCCGGGGATCACGCCGCAGCGCTGCCAACCCTGGCGCTCGTAGAGGCGCTCGGCAGCGGTGCTGCTGGTGTCCGAGCACCAGCAGCGTCTTGCCGGCCGGCAATGCCACTTGTTCGGCCGCCTGCATCAACAACGCGCCCAGGCCTTGCCGGCGCGCGCGCCGGTGCACCAGCATCTTCGCGATGTCGCCGCAGCGCGGCTGGTTGTCGGTCTGGGCGAGCACCAACTGCACCGTGCCGACGATGGCGCCGGCCGCATCTTCGGCCACCAGCAGCGCGCGCTCGCCGCCCCCCACACCCTCGGCAACGCCGCGCCAGAATGCGAGCGCGCGCGCCCGAAAGGGGGCGCATGAAGCCGACCGATGCGTCGCCTTCGACGCTGTCCAGCAGCACCTCGCACAGGCCGTGCAGTTGCGCATCGTTCAACGTGGCCAGGAGTCGAACCGGGGCTTGCGGCATCGGGTCATCTCCGGGGCGGGCGTGGGCATCGTTCGCGACGAAGACCGCATAGCGCGCCGGCTTGCGGGTCGGGTTGCGGTACTCCATTGGGCCCTCGAGCTGCATCGCCAGGCAGTCGCCCGCCGCAAGCCGGTGCGTCTGGCCGCCCTGCGTCAGTTCCATCGCACCTTCCAGCACCACGCGTCGGCCCGCCGGGAACTCGACCTCGACGATGCGAAAGGGCCACGGGTGATCGGGTGGGGACACGTTGCGCCGCAGGTAGCCCGAAGCCGGGCGCGCCACTGCGTTGGCTCGCCGCGCCGCACCAGGGGGCCAGGCATGGCGCGCGGCGCATCGAACAACGCGGCCAGCGCCACCAGCGACAAACCGGCGCCGGCGCGCAGTCCGGCCACGCGCCGCGCGATGCGCAGGTTGATGGGGTCGGGTTCCGTTATTGCTGATTCTTTCATTATGGAAATAGTGTCCATCGCCATGGAAGGGGCGGTCAAAGCCGCTGTCAACACAATGAGAACGCGTGCTCAGATCGCCAGCATCGTCGTGTTCTTCACCTCTTCCATCACCGCGTACGTGCGCGTTTCGCGCACGCCCGGCAACGCCCAGATCACCGAGCCCACGAACTCGCGGTAGGCCTGCATGTTCGCCACCCGCGTCTTGATGAGGTAGTCGAACCCGCCAGCCACCAGATGGCATTCGAGGATCTCGGGCCGCACCTGCACCGCCGCCTTGAAGATGTTCATCGCGTCGTGCGTGGTGCGGTCCAGCACCACCTCGATGAACACCAGCAGACCGGCCCCGAGCTTGTCGGGGTTGAGCCTGGCCTCGTAGCCGAGGATGACGCCGTCGCGCGTCAGCCGCTTCACGCGTTCCAGCACAGCCGTGGGCGAAAGGTGCACCGCCTCGGACAGCTTCAGGTTCGAGATGCGGCCGTCGACCTGCAGCACGCGCAGGATGCGGGCGTCGATCTTGTCGAGCGTCGGCGGCATGGATTCTTCAAGCTTCATGGCGAACAATTCTCCGTTAAGCGGCTTGATTTTGGAGATTAATTCAAAAGCATTGAACCTAACCTAGCGGTTCGTTCTGCACAAGAGGCCACCCATGTTCACCACCGCCCCGCCCGCCGCCCGCCTGCCGTTCCCGTACCGCCCGGAATTCGAGGTGCTGTCATCGCTGCTGGACACGCTCAGTGGCGCGGTCGACTGGCCGGCCACCGTGCGCACCGCCCGGCCCTGGGTGCAGGCCGTGCGCGACAAGCCGGCGCCATTCTGGGCGATGGAGTCACTGTTGCGCGAATACCCGATCTCCAGCGCCGAGGGCCTGGCGCTGATGCGTCTCGCCGAAGCACTGCTGCGCG
Organism: Burkholderiales bacterium; assembly: GCA_947474415.1. Taxonomy (GTDB): domain Bacteria; phylum Pseudomonadota; class Gammaproteobacteria; order Burkholderiales; family Burkholderiaceae_C; genus LMDS01. The sequence continues at coordinate 3,481 of CANJKD010000213.1, forward strand.
TGCCCGATGCCGAAACCGCCATCGCCTTGACCGCCGACCAACTCGGCAAGGCCGACTTCGACACTGCTTCCGGTGGCCCGCACAAGATGCTCGCGAACCTGTCGGCCAGCGCCATCGCACTGTCGAAGAAGTTCCTGCCCGGGAACGATGCGCGCGGTGACGGAGAGAACGGTTTGTTCAAGCGCCTCGGCGCGCAGACGGTCGTTGCCGCTACCGTGCGCGCGATCCAGTTGCTCGGCCGCCAGTTTGTGCTCGGCCGCTCCATCAAGGAGGCGATGGGCGAAGCCGCGTCGGCACGCAAGGCTCAGAGCGGTTTGCGCTTCAGCTACGACATGCTCGGCGAAGGCGCCCGCACCGAGGCCGACGCGCAGCGCTACCTCGCGTCGTACCTGAATGCGATCCGTGCCATCGCTGGCGGCGCCTCGGGCGGTGCCGCGCAGGGCATCGCCTGCGCCGGCCCCGAGACCGCCGACGGCATCTCGATCAAGCTCAGCGCGCTGTTCTCGCGCTATGAAGACAGCCAGCGCGAACGCGTGTTCAGCGAGCTGCTGCCGCGCGTCTGGCAGCTCATCGAACCGGCCGCGGAGGCCGACCTCAACCTGACCATCGACGCCGAGGAAAGCGACCGCCTCGAACTCTCGCTCGACGTGTTCGAGGCACTGGCGAAGCGCATCGCCGCCGAGTTCCCGCAGTGGCGCGGCTTCGGCCTCGCGGTGCAGGCTTATCAGACGCGGTCACTGGAAGTGGTCGATGAAGTGGCACGCATCGCCCGTGCGAACGGCCTGCGTTTCATGGTGCGGTTGGTCAAGGGCGCGTACTGGGACGGCGAGATCAAGCGGGCGCAGGAGCAAGGCCTGGTCGGCTACCCGGTGTTCACCCACAAGCACCACACCGACATCGCCTACCTCGCGTGCGCCCGTGCGCTGATCGCGAATGCCGACGTCATCTACCCGCAGTTCGCGACCCACAACGCCGGCACCATCGCCGCGATCATCGGCATGGCGCGGGCCGGGAGGGTGGGCTGTGAGATGCAGCGGCTGCATGGCATGGGGGAGTCTGTGTACCGCGAAGTTTCGCGGTACACAGCTCCCCCTGCGGGTGACATGACGACCACGCCGCCCGCTCCCCCCGCTCAAGCGGGGGGCCTGATTCCAGACACGATCCCGGTGCGCGTCTACGCCCCGGTCGGCGAGCACCGCGACCTGCTCGCGTACCTCGTGCGCCGCTTGCTGGAAAACGGCGCGAACTCATCGTTCGTGCACCAGTTGTCGGACGAAGCCGTGGACGTGGACGCACTGCTCGCTTCGCCGCTCGTGCCGGCCACTGAGGTGGGCATCGCTGCGCCTATCTCGCTGTACGGCTGGAGCGCCGCCACGATGCAGGGCCGCGCCAATTCCATCGGCGTCGACCTGGCCTGCCTCGCGCAGCGCGCGCCGCTTGACCATGCGCTCGCCGCCACCGCCGTCGCGCCCGTGGCCGAAGCCAGCCGTACCGATGTCGACACCGCGATGGCACGCCTCCACACCGGCTTTGGCAGCTGGAATGGCACGCCGCTCGCCACCCGCGCCGCCACGCTGCGCCGCGCTGCCGATGCGCTCGAAGCGCGCCTGCCGGAGTTCTGCGGCCTGCTCGTCAAGGAAGCCCACAAGACTTTGGGCGACTGCGTGGCCGAGGTGCGCGAAGCGGTCGATTTCTGCCGCTACTACGCCGATCAGGCCGAGGCGCGGCTGGCGACGCAAGCGCTGCCCGGCCCGACCGGCGAGAGCAACGAGCTGCACTTGCACGGCCGTGGCGTGTTCGTCTGCATCAGCCCGTGGAACTTCCCGCTCGCGATCTTTGCAGGCCAGGCCGTGGCGGCCCTGGTGGCGGGCAACACCGTGGCCGCCAAGCCGGCCGAGCGGAACGCGCTCTGCACGACCGCATCGACTACTTGTTCCGGCAGCGCGCTGCTGTCGAC
>CANJKD010000214.1 GCA_947474415.1 Burkholderiales bacterium
GACGGCACCCAGCTCGCGGCCGAACTGCGCCAGCGGGCCGACGCGCCGGCCGTGGTGTTCGTCACCGCCCACGCCGAGCACGCGCTGCGTGCCTTCGACCTTGATGCGGTCGACTACCTGACCAAGCCGGTGCGGCGCGAGCGCCTGCAGGCGGCCTTGCAGCGGGTCGCACAGCGGCTGGCGCAGCGCGTGGCGGCGGCAATGCGTGTGCAGGGTGTGCCGGCCTCCAGCGCTGCCGAAGCGCCGGTGATCGTCGTCACCGACCGCGGCCGCGTGTTGCGCGTGCCGATCTCGGAGGTGCTGTACCTGAAGGCCGAACTGAAGTACGTGACGCTGCGCACGGCGGCCCACACGCATGTGCTCGACGAAGCGCTGTCCGACCTGGAACTGCGGCTCGGCGACAGCTTTCTGCGCGTGCACCGCAACGCACTGGTCGCGCGTGCGGCAGTGCGCGCGCTGGAACGCCGCGCGGTGGTGGGTGATGCCGATGGCGAGAGTGACGAGAAAGGCGGCGAGAAGGGCAGCGAGGCGAGCGAGGCCTGGGCGGTGTGCATTGCGCCGGTCGATGAATGGCTCGCGGTCTCGCGAAGGCAGGTGTCGGCGGTGCGCGAGGCCTTGACGGCGGTGGGGCGCTGAGGCCGGCTTCCAGGCGCTTGCCCGGGTGAGGCTGGCGATCAAAGGCGTAGGACGGCTACTACGCCAGATCGGGTGCCAGGCTGATACCGGCTCGGGCGCGGGCAGCGCATGCTCGGCAGGCCGGGCCGCACCTGACGCCAACCCGGTTCGCGAGCCATCCACCTGGAAAACCCATGAACACGCACCTGGCGGTGACGCCGTTGATTTCGTTGCTGGCAGGGATCATGATCCTGGTCATGCCCAAGCTCCTGAACTTCATCGTGGCGGCCTACCTGATCGCGGTCGGCCTCATCGGGCTGTTTGGTTCGGGTGCGCTTCGCGTGAGCTGAGCTTGCGCCCGGAACCCGCTGCGGATCTGTTGCGAACGGTCTGAGCGCAGACCAGCCGAACCATTCGTGCGAGCCCATGCGGTCGCGGTTCGGTCCCAAGACCTTATCGGTTCATCGCCAAACAAAGGACGACACCATGAAACAGATCGCTATTTTTTTTGCCATCGCGGCGGCTGCCATCGGTTCCGCCGTCGCGCAGCCCAGCGTGAGTGTGTCGATCGGCATCAACCAGCCCGGGCTCTATGGGCGCATCAACATCGGCGAGCTTCCCCGCCTGGCACTGGTGCTGCCCCAACCCGTGATCATTGCAGCGCCGGCCTACTACGTCGAGCGGCAGCCGATCTACTTGTACGTCCCGGTGCTGCACCAGCAGAATTGGCGCCGTTATTGCAGCCGCTACAACGCCTGCGGGCAACCGGTGTATTTCGTACAGGATCAGTGGGTGAGGGATCGTTACCAGGCGGAGCATCCCAGCTGGGATCGCGGGCGCCATCGCGGTTGGTCCCAGCGGGATGAACGCGGTCACGGTGATGCTGACCGCGACGAGGACAAGGGCAAGGGTCGCAAGGACAAACACGACTCCGGGCGGCGCGACTGATCGAACGCGAGGGTCAAGCCGGGTCTGCCCTGGTTCGTCGGCCGAATGAAATTCCCCGGGTTGCGCCGGCCTTTCGTCAGTTGTCGCACACCACCCGCTGCTCACGCCTGGCGGCGCTTCAGCGCCGACCTCGAAGGGCCTGGTGACGGCACGACCACCCTCCCGTGCTGCCTGTCTGGCGTCCACGGGGGCATGGTGGGCCTCTCGCCGACCGGCGGTCCGGACCCGGTGCAGTCGGTGGTCGAGCGGCCGCTCACCACCAGCGAGCGAAGGTGCCCACGCATGAGCTCAGGGGCCCATCCGGCCCTTGCAGCCGTGCGCCGGGCAACATTTCTTGGCTGGGCCAGCCTCGGGCCTCGCACGGCCGCCCGAAGAGGCCTGATCCCCCTTGGGGGACCACGCCCAAGGCGTGTACGGGGTCATCTCAGGCATCATGGGCTCGATGAACGAAGCGCCGCACCCCGCCGCACCCTCGGTATCCGGGCGGGTTGAGCGCAAGGCTCAGGCGGTCGGGTGGGCGAGGTGGCTGCCCGGCCTGCAAACCCTGCGCCACTATGAGATCGCGTGGCTGCGCCACGACGTCGTGGCTGGCCTGGTGTTGACGGCTGTGCTCGTGCCGGTCGGCATCGCGTACGCTGTGGCGTCTGGCGTGCCGGCGGCGGGCGGGCTGTATGCCACGGTCTTCGGGCTGCTCGCCTATGCGCTGTTCGGCCCGAGTCGAGTCCTCGTGCTCGGGCCCGATTCGTCGCTGGTTGCGCTGGTTCTCGGCGTCGTGCTGCCGCTGTCGGCAGGTGATCCGCAGCGCGCGATCTCGTTGGCGGCCATGCTGGCGGTGGTCTCGGGCACGCTGTGCATCCTCGCCGGCACACTTCGCCTGGGGTTTGTCACCGAACTGCTTTCCAAGCCGATCCGCCATGGCTACTTGAACGGCATTGCCCTGACAGTGCTGGTGAGCCAGTTGCCGGCGTTGTTCGGCGTTCCGGCCGCCGGCGGCGGCCTGTTGAACGAAGGAATGGGCCTTGTCGAAGCGGTGCTGTCTGGCACTGCGAACCTGGCCGCACTGGCCATTGGCATCGGTACGTTGACGGTGGTCCAGCTTTTCAAGCGCAGCCGCCGTGTTCCCGGCGTGCTGGTGGCCGTGGCGGCTGCGACGCTGGTGGTTGCATTGATGGATCTGGCCACACGCGCCGGTGTGTCGGTGCTGGGTTCACTGCCCCAGGCCCTGCCATCGATGTCGCTGCCGTCGATCCGGTCGGGCGACGTCGTGCCCGTCATGCTCGGCGGCCTCGCCATCGCGCTCGTTTCGTTCGCTGATACCAGCGTGCTGTCGCGCAGCTTCGCGGCACGGGACGGCGCTGCGGCTGACCCGAACCAGGAGATGGTGGGCCTGGGCGCAGCCAACCTGGTCGCCGGCTTCTTCCAGGGCATTCCAGTCAGTGCCAGTGCATCGCGTACGCCGGTGGCGATGGCGGCAGGAGCGCGAACCCAACTGGCGGGCGTGGTGGGGGCGCTTGCGGTGGCGGCGCTGCTGGTGCTGGCGCCTGACCTGCTCGTGAGCCTGCCCACCACAGCGCTTGCTGCAGTCGTCATCGCGTCGGCCCTGTCATTGTTCGAGATCGCTGACCTGCGTCGCATCTACCGCATCCAGCGCTGGGAATTCTGGCTGTCGATCGCCTGCCTCGTGGGTGTGGCTGTGCTTGGTGCCATCCAGGGCATTGCGCTGGCGATCGTGATGGCAGTGATCGAATTCCTGTGGGATGCCTGGCGCCCGCATGCGGCCGTGCTGGGGCGTGTCGACGGCGTGAAGGGGTACCACGACATCACCCGCTATCCGGACGCACGCATCGTGCCGGGCCTCGTCCTTTTCCGCTGGGACGCCCCGCTGTTCTTCGCCAACGCAGAACTGTTCCGGGATCGAGTGCTGGATGCGGTGACAGCCTCGCCAACGCCTGTGCGCTGGCTGGTCGTGGGCGCAGAGCCGATCACCAGTGTCGACGTTACCTCGGCCGACATGCTGGATGAGCTTGACGCGGCCCTGAGCGCCGTCGGTATCCGGCTCTGTTTCGCCGAGATGAAGGACCCCGTCAAGGACAAGCTCAAGCGTTTCGGTCTCTTTTCGAGGCTGGGCGAGGGGCGTTTCTTTGCCACGATGGGCGAGGCGGTGAGTGGCTACCTCAATGCGAACACTGGGGTTCAGTGGATCGACTGGGAAGAACTCGGCTGATGAGTCGGCGTTCCTCGCCCCGCCTCAACCGGTGTTCCGCAAGCCCGCCGCCACGCCGTTGATCGAGATGTGGATGCCGGTCTGCACGCGCGGGTTCTGCGGGTCGCCTTCCTTGCGTTGCCGGTAGCGCCGCATCAGTTCGACCTGCAGGTGGTTCAGTGGGTCGAGGTAGGGGAAGCGGTGCTCGATCGAGCGTGCCAACGACGGGTTCGACGCGAGCCGGCTCTTCTCTCCGGTGATGAGTGCGAGCGCATCCGAGGTAGCCTGCCACTCGGCGCGGATCAGGCCGAAAATCTTCCTGCCCAGGCGTCTGTCTTCGACCAGCTCGACGTAACGCGCCGCGACGCCCAAGTCGCTCTTCGCGATCACCATGTCGAGGTTCGACAGTAGCGTGCGGAAGAACGGCCACTGCTTGTGCATCTTCTGCAGCAGCGCGAGCCGCTCCTTGCGTTGCGCTGGCTCCGTGCCGAGAAAGTTGGTGATGGCCGAGCCGAAACCGTACCAGCCGGGCAGCGCCACGCGGCACTGGCCCCAGCTGAAACTCCACGGGATCGCGCGCAGGTCTTCGATCGCGCGGCTGGCCTTGCCGTCCTTGGGTCGAGCCGCTGGGCGCGAGCCGATGTTCAGCTCGGCGATCTCGCGGATCGGCGTGGCGCTGAAGAAGTATTCGGTGAAGCCGGGGGTTTGGTAGACCAGCTTGCGGTAGGCCTTGAAGCTCGAGTCGCTGATGGCCGCCGCCGCATCGAGGAAGGCCTTGGGCGGGCTCTTGGTCGCGCCCTTTCCAACCCCGAGCAGCGTGGCTTCGAGCGTGGCCGCGACCAGGGTTTCGAGGTTGCGCCGGCCGATCTCGGGGTGCGAGTATTTCGATGCGATCACCTCGCCCTGTTCGGTCAGGCGGATTTGCCCGTTCACCGTGCCGGGCGGTTGCGCCAGGATGGCCTGGTAGCTCGGGCCGCCGCCACGCCCCACGGTGCCGCCGCGGCCGTGGAACAGGCGCAGCGTGATGCCGTGTTCGCGGCCCAGCGTGCCGAACAGTTCGACCAGGTCGATCTCGGCGCGGTACAGCTCCCAGTTGCTGGTGAAGCTGCCGCCGTCCTTGTTGCTATCGCTGTAGCCGAGCATGATGTCCTGCTCACTGAATTCACCCACCCGCGACCGCTTCATCATCGCTGTGATGCCCGGCAGCGCGTAGAACGCCCGCATGATGGGCGCGGCGTTGCGCAGATCGCCGATGGTCTCGAACAGCGGTGACACGATGAGGTCCGACACCGCCCCTTCGGTCTCGTTCAGCGTGCCGCGCAGCAAGCCCACTTCCTTCAGCAGAAGCATCACTTCGAGCAGGTCGCTCACGTCCTCGGTGTGCGAGATGATGTAGTGGCGCAGCGCCTCGCGGCCATAGCGTGCCAGCATGACCACCGCCGCTTCGAAGATCGCCAGCTCGCCCACCGCCAGCTCGCTGTACTGCGCGGCCCGCACCCGCAGCGGCCGGGCATCGTTGAGCTGCTGCAGCAGCAGCGTGCGGCGCGCGTCTTCATTCAGGCCGCTGTAGTCGGCCTCGACCCTGGCCACGCGCAGCAACTCGGCGACCACGGCCTCGTGCTTGTCGGAGCTTTGCCGCAGGTCGACGGTGGCGAGGTGAAAGCCGAACAC
>CANJKD010000215.1 GCA_947474415.1 Burkholderiales bacterium
CAGCATCGAGGCCATCACCACCACGCTCGGTGGCGCGTTGCTGTGGTGGCTGGCGGGCAGCGGCACGGGCTGGCTGGTGGCGCTGCTGTTCGCAGGCTGCGTCGGCGGCTTCCTGGTGTGGAATTTCCCGCCCGCGAAGATCTTCATGGGCGATGCCGGCAGCGGCTTTCTTGGGCTGATGGTGGCGCTGCTGTCGCTGTGGTGCGGGCAGGCGACGCCGGCGCTGTTCTGGGCCTGGTTCATCCTGATCGGCTGTTTCATGGTCGATGCCACCACCACGCTGGTGCGGCGCGTGCGCCGTGGCGAACGCTTCCATGAGGCACATCGTTCGCATGCATACCAGTACGCTTCGCGCCGTGCCGGCCGCCACCTGCCGGTGACGCTGGCCTGTGGCGCCATCAACCTGCTGTGGCTGCTGCCGCTCGCCGCTGCGGTGGCGCTGGGCCGGCTTGACGGCACGCTCGGCATCCTGATCGCCTATGCGCCGCTGGTCTGGCTTGCGTTTAGATACAAAGCGGGCGACCCGGCGGCGCAAGCGGCCTGATTTCGTGCCAAACTTACATATGGCCCAATGGCTTGGCGATTTCTTGTAACGGACAATACCCCCTTTTTGGAGCAACCAAACCATGCGTGAAGCCCAGCCCTTCTGCAGCCTCGCTGCGGCCCTGGCTTTCGCCGTTGCAGGCTGGCCGGCACCGCCAGCGCGTGCCGCCAATCTCGACGATGCCTGGGTCTACAAGGAATCGATCTCGGCCCAGGCGCCTGCGCAAAACCAGTGGCGCTACTACCCGGTCTCCAGCAACCTGGTGGTGTGCGAATCCTTGTACACGGTCGGATCCAACAGCCGCGAGGGCTGTGTGGCGCGTTACCGGTCGCAAGCCTGGGCGCCAGGCGTGTCGCCGACCGGGTCGCTCGAATCGCGCTCACCCTGGTGGACGGATTCGAATCACAACCACGTCTCCACGTCGTCCGGGCAGACCGGCCTCGGGTTCATCAATGTCATCGCCCAGATCACGCCGATCCAGACCAACCAGGCGCCGCTCGACCTGTCCGGCGCCACGGTCAGCTTCAACGCCAAGAAGGATGCGCTGTTCAACCCGCTGACCGCCACGATCCGTGGCAACAAGTCCCGCAAGGGCCATCTCTACTTCTGGTTCGAGACCGCGCCGCGCGCCTTGACGGGCTGCACGCCCAACCCCGCCATTGGCGAAAACTGCACGCGTTCATCGGACTACATCCTGTCCGACATCGAAGCCGATCCGGCCGGCGGCTCGGACACGCCGTACCAGGTCGACTCATGGCTCACGCCCGGTGTATGGCGGCCCTTCAGCTACAAGTTCACGCCGCTCACCAAATGGACCTGCCTCGGCCGCGGCGAGAACGTCAAGTACGAATGCGCGCCCATCACCGACGCGCTGAAGAACGTGATGCACTTCGGCTTCATCGTCGCGCCGGTCTGCACGGCGCCTTTGCCCACCACGCCGAATGCCTTCTACCTGTGCAATGGCAACGAGAAGACAGTTGAAGCAAATTCGAACCAGGGCACGATCTTCCTGGACGACGTGACCATCTCGAAGCCCATGGAAGCCAATGTGGCCTGGAGCCACGTGGTCGGCATCACGCCGGTGGGCCCCGGCAACAGCATGCAGAAGACTGACCGCGGTAGCGACTGGAATGCCGGTGCGGTGTCGGCGCAGGTGATCGCCTCCGGTTCCGGTTCCGTGGAGTTCACGGCCTCCGGTGCAGCCGCCTACCGCGTCGTCGGCCTGAGCAACGGTGACCGCAACCAGCACCCCGACAGCATCGACTACGCGATCTACCTGGATGCCAATGGCAGCCTCTACAGCTACGAGTCCGGGGTCGCGGCCGGATACGCCGCGCCCAATAACTACTACGCGGCCGGAGACCGGTTCCGGGTCGCGATCGAGGCGGGCCCGAACGGGCCGACGATCAACTACTTCAGGAACGGCGTGGCACTGCCCCCCAGGGCGCGCCCTCCCGGGGCACCACGGGTCCGCTACCCGCTGCGCGTCGATGCCTCCATCCACACGCCGCTCGCCACGGTCGAAGCTGTGCGCCTGTCCGGCAGCCCGAAAGACCTGGCCAGGGACGTCGTGTGGACCGCGGCGCGCGGCGCACTGTCGATCCGGGCCAACACCCTCGCCAAGCCCGGAGCCGGTGGCGTCCCTTCCGGCGCCATCTCGGCCGGATCGATCGCCGCCGGCAACGGCTATGTGCAATTCACGGCCGGAGAAACCAACACCTACAAACTGCTCGGGCTCAACAACGACGATCAATCGGCCAGCTATACCGACATCGCGTATGCCGTCTACCTGTACGCCGGGCAAGCCATGGTCTTCGAAAAGGGCGTGTACAAGTACGGCCTGCCGGGTGCGTATGCCACGTCGGACCAGTTCCGCATTGCGGTCGAGTCCCGCGAGGGCACGGCACCAGTGGTCAAGTACTACCGGAACTACGTCGACGGCAGCGCGCCTTTCTACACCAGTGCCAAAACACCGGTATTTCCATTGTTCGCCGATGCGTCGCTGTATTCGACCGGCGCCACGCTGCCCGACGTGGTGCTGGCCGGCGCGGTGAATCAGGCCGTGTGGAGCCCTTCCGGCAGCAATGGCGTCAGCCTTGGCGTGGGCAGTGTGCAAAAGACGGCGGTGACGGGCTGGAATGCCGGCAGCGTGTCGACGCAAGCATTGCTGTCGGGCGACGGCTATGTCGAATTCACCGTGACCGAGAACACGTTCGGCAAGCGCATCGGCCTGAGCAGCCGTGCGGGCCACGACTACAGCGACATCGACTTCCAGTTTTCGTTTCCCGCCATCGGTTCAACCGACATGGCCATCGAGCGCTACGCGTCCGGAACCCAGGTCGGCCGCACGCTAACCTTCGGCCCCTATTTAACCGGTGACCGCTTCCGGCTCGGCATAGAGGGCGGGAAATTGACCTATCGCCGCAACGGCATTTTCCTGTTCCAGGACCCGACACCCCTGACCGACGCGGCCTACCCGTTGATGGTCAACACCTCGATGTACGACACCGGAGCCGGCTTTGAAAAGACCTGGATCTCAGGCACGCTCGGCAGCAGTGGCCACTGAATGCCCTGTGGCCGACCCCGTCCGAAGCATCGCGGCCTCGGCCGGCAACAACGCATCACGGCGGGCGGCGCTGAAGGCGGCACTGCTGTTGATGGCCGGGCCGATGTGCCTCGGGTTGATGTTGTCGGCAGGCCCCGGGGCCGCGCACAGCGCCGCCGACGCCACGCCCATGCCGGCCGCCTGCCGCCTGCCCAACGGGGCCACGATGGCCAACCTCGGCGCGGCACTGCAAGCCGGGTGCCGGGAGATCGAAACCGCACAGGGCGCCACCGTCACCTTGCAAGGCCCCGAAGGAACGGAAGTCGTCGTTCCGGAAGACACCAAGCTCAGATTTCAACCCGATTCACTCTGGCGCATTGACCCGGGCGTGACCATTCTCCTGCTCGGAACCTATGCGGTGCCCGAGCAGCGGCGTCAGTACTTCAGTGGCGCCGGCAGGATCATCACCGACACCAGCCGGTACGGCATGGACACCTGCAAACGGCCGGCGTCGACGGTGTTTCCCGAGTGGTTCGGTGCCATCGCCAGCGACGCCCGCGACGACGCCGACGCCATCGCACGGGCCGCAGACTTCGGCCGCGACATCAATCTCGACCGTGGCACCTACCTGTTGAAGCAACCGGTCTGGCTTCGCGGTGGGCAACGCCTGTCGGGGGCCGACAAGGCGGCCACGGTGCTCCGGCAGATGGCCGATTTCGAGCTGGCCCGCCTCAGCGACAGCCTGCTCTACAAGCGGCCGGCGCTCGACATCAAGTTCAACAACTTCGCGCTCGGGCTCGACAGCGACTGCGCCGAAGCCTCGAACCTGACGATCGACGGGTCTGCCGTGACGAACGAATCGCTCGCGGCGCTGACTGACTCCGCCGACAAGCGCAACCGCAAGGACTACTACCACCCGACCTATGTCCACGGTGTGCGGGTCTCGACCGACTACTGGATGCAGGAGAACTGGAACCAGGAGAAGGCGCTTGCGGCCAAGACGCCCAGCGTGAAGGCGGTTCTGACACTGGTGCGCCCGATTCGCAACGTCAAGCTGAGCAACGTCTTCATCAAGTCGCCGCCGATCTCCTGCATTCACCTGCAGTCGTCGGTGGGCGTCGACGGCCTGTTGATCGACAGGGTGGAGTGCGAGGCGCGTGAAGCGGCCAACTCGGCCGGCTTCAACTCCGAGATCTTTCACGCGGACCGCAAGTTCGCCAACGTCTATGCGAACGTCACGATCCAGGATTCCGTGTTTCGCGGTGGCCGCTACGCGGTGCTGCGGTCCGCAGGCGTCAAGAACCTGAAGATCTTCCGCTCCACCTTCGATGCCGCACCGACCAGCACCTTCGTCGCCAGCTTCTACACCAGCGACAACGCCGGCCCGCTGACGGCAGAGATCTTCAACTCCACCTTCCGGTTCGCGAGCCCCTCGAAGCCGGGCACCGGGCCGGTGGGTCAGAAGCAGGCGCTCGGCGTGATCGAGATTGCCGCACGCGGCATCAACAGCCGGGGTGACCTTGCGTTCCTGGTCGTTCCCGAAGGTGGCACCAGTCTCAAGTTCTTCAACTCGACCTTCATCGCGCCGAAGCTCGGCCAGGTGCCGCAGACCATTCCGCTGGTCGTCAACCACATCGGCACCAGCATGCCAACGGAGTTCCACCAGAGCGCGTTCATCGGCGGCACGCATGGCATCCTGGGCGACCGCAGCCAGACGCTGGTTCTCGTCAACGAGAGTGGCGTCAACAAGCTGGTTCCGTTGACGACCGAACAAGCGGTTGAGTACAGCACCAACTCCATCATCATCGTCGACCGCTGCCGGTTCGAGGCCCAGACCGAAGCCGCCATCGTGGCCGACAACACCGAGCTTCATGTCAAGGGCAGCACGTTCCTGCAGATCGGCACCGACCCTGCGAAACCGCAGCCCATGATCCAGTTCGGCCAGCCCAAGGCAGCCGGCACCGACACCGACTCCTCGTTCGAAGGCAACACCTACGCGGGCGATGCCGCGACTGCGTTTCTGGCCGCCACCGGCGCGTCGCGCGGAACGCGGGTACGGGGCAACAAGGCGGGTAGCGCGTCGGGGCCGGGTGCCGGCTTGCCGGCGGTCATGCGATCGTCGCTGACAGCCCAATGGGTGATCGAAGACAAGGCGCCCTGATCGCGGCGCCGCGCTGGCGCGGGGTGGCGTGCGCGCCACGCCGCCCTCCGGGCGTTTGATACCAACTTGCGTTCAATAGATTAGATATGATGTTGTTCCACGAACTTCGAGGAGTCGTGGATGAAGACATTGATCGCGAGCGACAAGCCGACCATTGCTCGATTGGCAGAGCGGCTCAAGCGAGCC
>CANJKD010000216.1 GCA_947474415.1 Burkholderiales bacterium
AGTCACTCCCACTCGATCGTCGCAGGGGGCTTGCTCGACACGTCGTAGGCCACACGGTTGATGCCGCGCACCTCGTTGATGATGCGACTCGACACTTTCTTCAGCAGCGCATACGGCAGCTCGGCCCAGTCGGCGGTCATGAAGTCGCTGGTCTGCACCGCGCGCAGCGCCACCACGTACTCATAGGTGCGGCCATCGCCCATCACGCCGACGCTCTTGACTGGCAGGAACACGACGAAGGCCTGGCTGGTCAGCTCGTACCAGGTCTTGCCGCTGGCTTCATCGCGGTGGTTGCGCAGCTCTTCGATGAAGATCGCATCGGCACGCCGCAGCAGGTCGGCGAACTCGGGCTTCACCTCGCCGAGGATGCGCACGCCCAGGCCGGGGCCGGGGAACGGGTGGCGGTACACCATGTCGTGCGGCAGGCCGAGCGCGACGCCGAGCTCACGCACCTCGTCCTTGAAGAGTTCGCGCAGCGGCTCCAGCAGCTTCAGGCCCAGCGTTTCGGGCAGGCCGCCGACGTTATGGTGGCTCTTGATCGTGACGGCCTTCTTGGCACCGTTTGAATATTTGGCACCACCCGACTCGATCACGTCCGGATAGATCGTGCCCTGCGCCAGCCACTTCGCTTTCTGCAGTTTCTTCGCCTCGGGGTCGGTCACGCCCTTCAGGTGGCCGAGGAACTGCGCGCTTGCGTCCACAGCGATCACCTTCGCGTGCAGGCGCCCGGCGAACATCTCCATCACCATCTGGCCTTCGTTCAGGCGCAGCAGGCCGTGATCGACGAACACGCAGGTGAGCTGGTCGCCGATGGCACGGTGGATCAGCGCGGCGGCCACGCTCGAATCGACGCCGCCCGACAGGCCGAGGATCACCTCTTCATCGCCCACTTGTGCGCGGATGCGCGCCACCGCTTCGTCGACATAGTTGCCCATCACCCAGTCGGGCTTCGCCTTCGCGATGTCGAGCACGAAGCGGTTCAGCAACTCTCGGCCCTTCGCGGTGTGCGTGACTTCGGGGTGAAACTGCACGCCGTAGTAGCCGCGCGTTTCGTCGGCCATGCCAGCGATGGGGCAGCTCGGCGTGCTGGCCATCAGCTTGAAGCCGGGCGGCAGCGCGGTGACCTTGTCGCCATGGCTCATCCAGACCTTGAGCATCCCAAAGCCTTCTGGCGTGGCGAAGTCTTCGATGCCCCGCAAAAGCTTCGTGTGGCCGTGCGCGCGCACCTCGGCATAGCCGAACTCGCGGTGTTCGCTGGCCTCGACCTGGCCGCCCTGCTGCACCGCCATCGCGAACATGCCGTAGCAAATGCCGAGCACCGGCACGCCCAGGTCCCATACCGCCTGCGGGGCACGCAGTTCGTGCTCTTCGTAGGTGGACGCATGGCTGCCCGACAGGATGATGCCCTTCGGCGCGAACGCGCGGATGAAGGCGTCGCTCACGTCGTTCGGGTGGATCTCGCAGAACACATGCGCCTCGCGCACGCGGCGTGCGATGAGCTGGGTGACCTGGGAGCCGAAGTCGAGGATTAGGATCTTGTCGTGCATGGTCGGCGTTGAATGGAAAGCAGAAAAAGTGCTTCACCGCAGTGTCACGGCGTTGCGCAGAGTGAAAGGAAACGTTCTTACTCCGCGTCCACTCCGCTCACTCCGTGACTCTGGGTGAATGAATTGGCTCTTGTGCGTTTTGTCCCTGGCGCTGGCGGCTGAAGTGGCGGGACGCGACCAGCATCGACAGCAACTGCAACGCGGAGCAGAAGAAGAACGGCATGCCGACGCGCCAGTCGGTGCGCGGCAGGTGCGACACCGCGGCCATCAGCGGCGAGCCGATCACGGGGCCGAGCACCGCCATCAGGCTGGTGAGCGCGGCCACCGCGCCCATGGTCTGGCCTTGCGAGCGCGCGTCGGCGGCGTTCGAGACGATGCTTTGCAAGGAGGCCGTGACCGTGAAGCCGAGCAGGTTGCAGGCGATCACCGCGTACATCATCCAGCCTTCGGTCGACAGGCCCCAGAACAGGTAGCCCAGCGTACTGGACACCAGGCCAACGATGACCAGGCGCGGAAGGCTGAAGCGCTTCAGCAGGCGGCTCAGCAAAAAGCCCTGCACGAGGGCCGCCGCAACACCCACCGTGAACATCGACCAGCCGTTTTGCGTCGGCCCCCAGCCGAAGCGGTAGCCGGTGTAGAGCACCCAGTTGGTGTACATCACGAACTGCGCGAGGTTGCTCAATGCGATCACGAGCACCAGCGAGCCGATGCCACGCGTGGCACCGAGTTGCTTCAACGACGTGATCGGATTGGCTGCGCCCCAGGTCACGGTACGGCGCTTGGCCAGCGGCAACGACTCGGGCAGCACGAACAGGCCATATGTCAAATTCAGCAGCGCCAGCACGCCGGCCGCGAAGAACGGCAGGTGCAGGTTGATGCCGCCGAGCAGCCCACCCATCACCGGGCCGATGATGAAGCCCAGCCCGAACATCGCGCCCAGCATGCCGAAGCGCTTGGCCCGGTCTTGCGGCGCGGTGATGTCGGCCACGTAGGCATTGGCAACAGCCGCGTTGGCCTGCATCGCGCCGCCCACCAGCCGCACCGCGATCAACATCCAGAGTTGGGTGGCCAGTGCGGTGGCGAAGAAGTTCAGCGCCAGGCCGCAAAAGCCGAGCAGCAGCACCGGGCGCCGGCCATAACGGTCAGACAACGCACCCAAAATCGGTGCACCGAAGAAGTTGGCCAGGCTGAACGCGAACGCGACGGTGCCGTACCAGAGCGCGGCCTGCACCGGGTCAGTCGTGAAGCTGCCGACCAGCAAGGGCAGCACGGGCACGATCAGGCCGATCGCCATCATGTCGATCAGCACCGTGATCATGATGAAGCGCATTGCCGCCGGGCGGGATGCTTCGACAAGCAGGGCCGGCTCGGCGGCGCCAGAGGGCAGGGGTTGACTCAATTCAAGGCGCTCGGGGACGGCTGGCCGGCCGGGTTGCAATGCGGGCACGTCTGCTACGGACCGCGCCTACTCACTGCGGTAGTTCGGCGCTTCCTTCGTGATCTGCACATCGTGCACATGGCTCTCGCGGATGCCGGCCGAGGTGATCTCGACGAACTCGGCGCGCTCGCGCAGGTCTTCGATGCTGGCGCAGCCGCAGTAGCCCATCGCGGCACGCAGCCCACCAGCCATCTGGAACACGATGCCGACCATCGAACCCTTGTAGGGCACGCGGCCCTCGATGCCTTCGGGCACCAGTTTGTCAGCGTTCGGGTTCGCGCCGGTGTTGTCCTGAAAATAGCGGTCGGCACTGCCCTGCTGCATGGCGCCAATGCTGCCCATGCCACGGTAGCTCTTGTAGCTGCGGCCCTGGTACAGAATCACTTCTCCCGGCGCCTCTTCGGTGCCGGCGAACACGCCGCCCATCATCACCGTGTGGGCACCGGCCGCGATGGCCTTGGCGATGTCGCCCGAATAGCGGATGCCGCCATCGGCGATCAGTGGCACGCCGCTGCCCTTGAGCGCGGTGGCCACGCTGTCGATGGCCATGATTTGCGGCACGCCCACACCGGCGACGATACGTGTGGTGCAGATCGAGCCGGGGCCGATGCCGACCTTCACGCCGTCGGCGCCGGCTTCCACCAGCGCCAGCGCGGCCGAACCGGTGGCGATGTTGCCGCCGATCACGTCGACACCGGGGTAGTTGCGCTTGACCCAGCGCACGCGCTCGATCACGCCGGCACTGTGGCCGTGCGCGGTGTCGACCACCAGCACGTCGACGCCCGCGCGCGCGAGCAGTTCGACGCGCTCTTCGGTGCCCTCGCCCACGCCCACCGCAGCACCGACGCGCAGCTTGCCTTGCGCATCGCGCGCGGCGTTCGGGAAGCTGGTCTGCTTGGTGATGTCTTTCACCGTCATCAAGCCCTTCAGCTCGAAGGCGTCATTGACGACCAGCACGCGCTCCAGCTTGTGGCGGTGCATCAGTGCCTTGCCTTCGGCGAGCGAAGCGCCTTCGCGCACCGTGACGAGCCGCTCACGCGGCGTCATGATCTCGCTGACCGGGGCGCTGAGCCGGGTCTCGAAACGCAGGTCGCGGTTCGTGACGATGCCCACCACCTCCTTGCCGTTCAGCACCGGAAAGCCCGACACGCCGTGCAGGCGCGACAGTTCCAACACTTCGTGCACGCGGGTTTCGGGCGTGATCGTGATCGGGTCACGGAGCAAGCCGGATTCATAGCGCTTCACGCGTACCACCTCGGCCGCCTGCTGCTTCGGCGTGATGTTCTTGTGGACGATGCCGATGCCGCCCTCCTGCGCGATGGCAATGGCCAGTCGCGCTTCGGTAACCGTGTCCATCGCGGCCGAGACGAGGGGCAGGTTGAGGCGGATGTTGCGGGAAAGGTGGGTCGCGAGAGTGGTGTCGCGGGGCAACACCTGGGAGAACGCTGGCACCAACAACACATCGTCGAAGGTGAGCGCTTTGCCGAGAAGGCGCATGGGAAAGGCTCCTGACGCAAAACCGAATTATACGGAGGCGGGCACAACGGCACGACCGGGCCCGTCTTGGCCCGGCCCGCGCAGCCGTCGGCCTTTACACTTGGGCCCCATCGGAACGTTACGATTGACCGCCATGCGCCGCTGGAAGCTTGCTGTTTTTGCCGCCACGTTCGGCATCGCACTGACCCTGCCCGTGCAGGCCCAATGGAAGTGGCGCGACAAGGGCGGCCAAACCCAGTACAGCGACCTGCCGCCGCCAGCCGGTACCGCCGACCACGACATCCTGCTGCGACCCAACTCGGGGCAGCGCAAGGCCGTTGCAGCGGCCCTGCCGGCATCCGGGGCGTCGGTAGCCACGCGCGCACCGCTCCTGATGCCGAAGGCGTCCGAGCCCGAACTGGAATCCAAGCGGCGCCAAGCCGAACAGGAACAGGCTGTGAAGAAGCAGGCCGAAGAGGCGCGCATGGCCGCCTTGCACGCCGACAATTGCAGCCGCGCGAAGGCCCAGATGCGCACCATCGACAGCGGCGTTCGGATGGCCCACACCAACGAAAAGGGCGAGCGCGAAATCCTCACCGATACCGCCCGCGCAGCCGAAGCCCAGCGCGCCCGCGACGTGATCACCGCCGACTGCAAATGACCGGCATCAGCGCACCCGTTTGACGGCCAGGCGCTGAATCCGGTGGCGGCGGTGGCGGGCTTCCTTGGGGTCGACGATCAAGGGCCGATAGACCTCCACCCGGTCGGCATCGCGAAGCAAATCTTGGAGCGAGCGCAGCGCGCCCCAAACGCCGACCACCATGCTGCCCAGGTCGAGTCCGGGATGGCGCTGCAACAACCCGCAAGCCTGCACTGCTTGCGCAACCGATGCACCAACAGGCAGGCTGACGCCGGACTCGTCGACAGCGCCTGCATGCGGGCTGTAGACCACCGTCACCGAC
>CANJKD010000217.1 GCA_947474415.1 Burkholderiales bacterium
CAAGCCACCATCCGCCTTCACGATGGCGTCCACCGCTGCATCCACACGAGCAGCGTCGTTCACGTTCAGGCACAGGCCTCGGCTGCCGGGGAAGGCCGCAAGTGCATCGCCGATGGCCGCAGCGCCCGCCTCGGTCGTGGCGGTGCCGATCACCTTCATGCCGAGCCCCGCGAGCGCGAGTGCAATCGCGCGGCCAATACCACGCGATGCGCCCGTTACCAGGGCCACTTGCCCGCCGATCAGAATTTCGCTCATGCGAGAAGCACCCGCGCTTCGGCCAGCGAAGCAGGGTCGTGCACCGTGCCCGCCACAGCATCGTGCTCGATGCGCTTGACCATGTGCGACAGCACCTTGCCCGGCCCGCACTCCAGCACATGGGTGATGCCGCGTGCGTGCAACGCGTGCCCGGTCTCAACCCAGCGCACCGCGCCGAAAGCCTGACGGTAAAGCGCGTCGCGGATCGCATCGGGGTCAGTCTCAACCGCGACATCGATGTTGTTGATGATCGGGATCTGCGCCTGTGAAAACCGGATGGTCGCGAGCCGCTCTTTCAAACGCTCGGCCGCCGGCCGCATCAGGCTGGAATGGAACGGTGCCGACACGGGCAAGAACATCACGCGCTTCGCGCCTTGGGCCTTGAGCGCGTCGCAGGCTTTCTCGACGCCCGCCTTGCTGCCAGCGATCACGGTCTGGGTCGGGCCATTGAAGTTGGCCGCTTCCACCACTTCGCCGGTCGCGGCCGCCACCGCCATGCAGCCCTGCCGGACCGCCTCGGCGTCCATGCCCAGGATCGCGGCCATCGCCCCCACGCCGACCGGCACCGCGTCTTGCATGGCCTGTGCGCGAAAGCGCACCAGCGGCAGCGCATCGGCCAGCGTCAGCACGCCAGCGGCCACGAGCGCGGTGTATTCACCCAGCGAATGCCCGGCCACCACGGCGGGCGCACTGTGCGTTTCCGACATCCAGGCGCGGTAGCAGGCGATGCCCGCTGCCAGCATCACCGGCTGGGTGTTGGTGGTCAGGTCGAGCTGCTCTTTCGGGCCCTCACGAATCAACCATTGCAGGTCGAGGTCGAGGGCATCCGATGCTTCCCGCATGGTTTGCCGAACGGCGGGGTGATCGCCCCAGGCGTCGAGCATGCCGACCGATTGCGAGCCCTGGCCGGGAAATACGAACGCGAAGGTCTTCATCGCTTTGTCTCGCTGTTTGTTGTCGGGGATGCGGCGCGCTTCAGAGATCGAGCAGCACCGCACCCCATGTGAAACCCCCGCCGACGCCTTCGAGCAGCACCGTGTCGCCGGGCTTGATCTTGCCCGAACGCACCGACTCGTCGAGCGCGAGCGGAATCGACGCCGCCGACGTGTTGCCGTGCTGGTCGACCGTGACGATGAGCTTTTCGGTTGGCAGCTTCAGGCGCTTGGCGGTGCTCTGCAAGATGCGGATGTTGGCCTGGTGGGGAATCAGCCAGTCGACATCGGCATCGGTCAGGCCGGCCTTGGCGAGCACTGACTGGGCCACGTCGAAAAGCACGTTGACGGCGATCTTGAACACCGCCGGGCCGTCCATCTTGAGCACCGGGTCGCCAAGAATCTGTCCGCCCGACACATGGCCGGGCACGCACAGGATGCCGACGTGCCGGCCGTCGGCATGCAACTCGGTGGCAAGAATGCCGGGCGTGTCGCTGGCCTCCAGCACCACCGCGCCGGCGCCGTCGCCGAACAGCACGCAGGTGCCGCGGTCCTTGAAGTCGAGGATGCGTGAAAACACCTCGGCGCCAATCACGAGCGCTTTGCGGGCCGCGCCGGTGCGGATCATCGAGTCAGCCAGCGTCAGCGCGTAGACGAAGCCCGAGCACACGGCCTGCACGTCGAACGCCGGGCAACCATGCACGCCAAGCTTCTGCTGGACGATGCAGGCCGTCGACGGGAACACCATGTCGGGCGTGCTGGTGGCGACGATGATCAGGTCGATGCTCGCAGCGTCGCAGTCGGCCGCCTCCAGGGCACGGCGCGCGGCCTGCACGGCCAGATCGCTGCAGGCCACATCGCCTTCGACGAAGTGGCGCGCCTTGATGCCGGTGCGGTCGACGATCCATTGGTCGGAGGTTTCGATGCCGTCTTGCGCCAGTTGCGCCGCAAGCATGTCATTCGTCAGGCGCTTGGGCGGCAGGAAGCTGCCGGTGCCGGTGATGCGCGAATGGCGCGGAACAATGGGTGTCATGCAGTGAGTGGGGCGTCTGGTGCAGTCGGTTCGCCCGGCTTGGTCGCAACGGATACAGCAGGGGCAGCAGACTCAGGCGCGGGGGCGGCAGCCAGCGTTTCGAGGATCCGGTCGTGGACGCGCTCGAGCAGGCCGTTTCGAGCGGCATCATAAGCCCGATTCAGGGCCTGCTCGAAGGCGAAAGCATCGGACGAACCGTGCGCCTTGAACACCAGCCCGCGCAGGCCCAGCAGGCTGCCGCCGCTGTATCGGCGGTGGTCCAGGCGCGCCTTGAACTGCCGCAGCACCGGCCTTGCTGCGAGCGCGGCGAGCTTGGTCCAGAGGTTGCGGCTGAATTCCTGCCGGACGATGCCGACGAACATCGCCGCCGCGCCTTCAGCGGTCTTGAGCGCCACATTGCCGACGAAGCCGTCGCAGACCACGATGTCGGTCGTGCCCTTGAAAATGTCGTTGCCCTCCACGTTGCCGTGGAAGTTCAGGTGCCCGTGGTCAGCCGCAGCGCGCAGCAATTCGCCGGCGCGCTTGATGACCTCGCTGCCCTTGATCTCTTCCTCGCCGATGTTGAGCAGGCCGACCGACGGATTGGCCTTGCCGGCCACCGCCGCCACGAGCGCGCTGCCCATCACCGCGAACTGCAGCAGGTGCTCGGCGGTGCAGTCGACGTTGGCGCCGAGATCGAGCACCGTGGTGTAGCCACCCAACTGGTTCGGCATGACGGCGGCAATCGCTGGGCGGTCGATGCCTTCGAGCGTCTTGAGCACGTAGCGTGAAACCGCCATCAGTGCACCCGTGTTGCCCGCCGAAACGCAGGCCTGCGCCCTCGATGCCCCCGCCGCGTCCGGCTTGACCTGGTTGACGGCCACGCGCAACGACGAATTCTTCTTGCGGCGCAACGCCACCTCGATCGGGTCGTCCATCTCGACCACTTCGGTGGCAGCGATGGAACTGCAGCGCAACCACCCCGCCGCAGGCACCAGCGCATCTGCACGGCCGATGAGGATCAGTTCGGCGCCGGGGTGCGCAGCAAGAAAGGCCCGGCAGGCGGGCAAGGTGACCGACGGCCCGTGGTCACCGCCCATGCAGTCGACGGCAATCCGCACGACGCCGGCATTTTTGGTGGACGCGGGGACCGGGCTCATGTGAGCGGGCGCACGTGATCGGTGTCAAAAACACGGAAACCCGGCATCACGCGAAAGCATGATCCGGGTGATCTGGCAAGCACTCGCGCAGGGAGCCGTTCACGCAACAACGCGAGCGGCACGGGCAAGAGATGCAGTGGCGACGACGCAAAGACCCGCAGGCCTTATGCGTCCGCCTTGGTCTTCAGCACCTTGCGCCCACGGTAAAAACCGTTCGGGCTGATGTGGTGGCGCAGGTGCGACTCACCGGTGGTCGGCTCGATCGCCGTGCCCGGGGTGTCGAGCGCGTTGTGCGAGCGGTGCATGCCGCGCTTGGAAGGGGACTTCTTGTTCTGCTGAACGGCCATGTAGATCTCCTGGGGCCCATTCGGGGCCGGCGCTGGATCGCCGCTGCACCTGCGTTCTTGCGGGTGCGATGGCGATGCCCATGAAAGCTCAGCGCGGTGTCACGTTGCCACGCGCCGGCTGACGTGATGAAGCGTCAACGCAGCGCTGCGCGAGCGGGAAAGCCGAAGATTCTAGCATGCCGCCAATCAGCTGCCAGACTCAACCGAGCGCGGCGGCGCTCAGTTGAGTGGCTTGCGCAGCTTCAGCGCCGCGAGCGCCGCGAACGGCTTGGGCGCTGCGTCCGGCGCAATTTCGTCGATGCGCACCGGCAGTGGCTCGGGGCAAACCTCGTGGCGCGGGACCAATGGCATGTCGAGCAGCATTTCGTCTTCGACCAACTCGCGCAGGTCAAGCACCCTTGGCATCGCCAGCACGTCGTGCTCGGTTTCGGCATCGAGCTGCGCTGCCAATTCTTCGCCATGCACGAACAGGAAATTACGCTCGAACTCGATCGCCACGGTCACCGGCTTCAGACAGCGCTGGCATTCGAGCGCCAACTGGCCCGCCGCTCGCAGGTGCAACCACGCCTGCTTCTGGTCACCGCGCAGGGCACGCCGTTCACCGCGCGCGCTCCAGGCCACCTGGTCATGTTCGGCAGGCGCCAGCGCCAGCGATTCGCCGATGCGACGGAACATCCGCAAGGGCCAATGGCCGGCCAGCTCACCGGCCTCGGCGGCGAACACTTCAACGTCAAGCTTGCTGGGGTCGAATTCACGCGCTGTCATGAGCGTCAGTGTACGGTGCACGGGCCGAGCCACAGCACGATGGGACAATCTCCCGATGACCCCGCGCCGCCCGCTGATCCTCGGCTCCACCTCGCGCTACCGGCGCGCATTGCTGGAGCGCCTGCGCTTGCCTTTCGAGGTGGCGTCGCCCGATGTCGACGAGACGCCGCAGGCCGGCGAAACCCCGGCCGTCCTCGCCGCGCGGTTGGCGCTGGCCAAGGCGCGGGCCGTGGCTGCCACGCACCCGAATGCCGTAGTGATCGGCTCGGACCAGGTGGCCGAACTCGACGGTGAACCCATCGGCAAACCCGGCACCCACGCACGCGCGGTGGAACAACTGCGGCGCATGCGCGGTCGCAGCGTCGTGTTCTACACCGCCGTGGCTGTGGTGTGCGAAGCGAGCGGCTTTGCCGGCAGCGCGCTGGCCCCCGTCACGGTGCGCTTTCGCGACCTGACCGACGCCGAGATCGAGCACTACCTGCGCACCGAACAGCCGTATGACTGCGCCGGCAGCGCGAAGTGCGAAACGCTGGGTATTGCCCTGCTCGACGCGATCGAGTCCGACGACCCGACCGCCCTGGTCGGCCTGCCGCTGATCCGCACCTGCGCGCTGCTGCGCGCCGCCGGCATCGACCCGCTGATGGCGGGCGGCGCCCCATGACGCGCCCGAACGGCCGGCTCTACCTGGTGCCGAACACGCTCGACTTCGGCACCCCCGGCGAGTTGCCCGATCTGCAGGATGCGCTGCCGCTGGCCGTCATCCGCCAGGCCGCGCGCCTGACCCACTGGGTGGCCGAAAATGCCAAGACCACACGCGCCTTCCTGAATCGGGTCGACGCTGTGGTGCCGCTGGCGCGGCCGCTTCAGTCGCTCGCGATCATCGAGTTGCCGCGGCCGCGCAAAGGCCCAACCCACGCTGCACCTTCCGACCTGCGCAGCCTGCTCG
>CANJKD010000218.1 GCA_947474415.1 Burkholderiales bacterium
ACGCCGATTCCGCTCTTGTGCAACCTCACGACTTGCTTTCGCCTTTCGTGAAGTTGCTCCAGTGTCTGTTTGCGCGCGTTCTCTTTGTCCATCCATCTTGGAGCTTACGTTCACCTAAAAGTTCCTATTTCTTTGGGCCGAATCAATAAGCTCCAGCGCAATATGAGCTTTCCGATCAATTCCATATGCTGCGAGGCGCCTAAGTGAATACCCAGACCGAGGTGACGATCCAGCCGCTATGGATGATCCGGCGCGGCAACGGCCCGTCGCTGGCGCCGCGCGTGCTGGAGGTGCTGGTGAAGGTTCACGAGCACGGCAGCCTGTCGGGCGCCTGCCAGGCCTTGCGTATTTCGTACCGGCACGCCTGGGACCTGGTTCGCAACGGCGAAGCGCTGTTCGGCCAGCCACTGATGCTGATGGAACGCGGCAAGGGTTCGACGTTGACCGCTTTGGGCGAAAAGCTGGTGTGGGCCGACCGGCGCATCGCGGCGCGGTTGTCGCCGGTGCTCGATTCGCTGGCGTCCGAGCTGGGCGCGGAGATCGCCAAGGTGCTGGCTTCTCCGCCGGCCTTGCTGCGCATCCATGCCAGCCACGGCTTCGCGGTTCACGCGCTGCACAACTTGCTGGCGGCTGCGAACGTGCCCACCGAACTGCGCTACTGCGGCAGCCAGGAGGCGGTGGCCTCACTGCACAGCGGCGGGTGCGACGTGGCCGGCTTCCATGTGCCGCTGGGCGAATTCGAACCCGCCGCCATCGCCCACTATGGCCAGTGGCTGACCCCGGGCGCACAGAAGATCATCAGCTTCGCCACCCGCCGTCAGGGGCTGATGGTGGCCGCCCACAACCCGAAGAAGATCTACACGCTGCAAGACCTGACCAGACCTGGCGTGCGCTTCATCAACCGCCAGGCGGGCTCGGGCACGCGCTATCTGCTCGACCTGCTGCTGCACAAGGAAGGCATTGAAGCCTCGCAGATCAAGGGCTACGAGCAGTGCGAGCTCACCCATGCCGCCGTGGCCGCGTACGTGGCAAGCGACATGGCCGACGCGGGCTACGGCGTGGAAACCCCGGCCCGCCAGTTCAAGCTCGACTTCGTGCCGAGCCAGACCGAGCGCTACTTCCTGCTCTGCAACGAAGCGGCCATCGAGTCGGACACGGTCCAGAGCATGCTCACGATTCTGCGCGGCCATGCCTTCAAGGCGGCGGTGGACCTGCTGCCCGGCTACCAGATCAACGACAGCGGCAATGTGCTCGAACTCGGCGAGGCCTTCGAGACGCTGCGCGAGAAGCCGCGCCGCGCGGCGCGGCGTTGAGCACGGCCCAGGCGTTCAGGGGTCAATAGTGCGGCGGCAGCTCGTCGCGCAGGCTGCGGAACTCATTGGCTTCGCCGGCCTGCGGCTGTTGCCGAAGCTGCGTGACTTCGCGGGTCAGCCAGTCGATCTGCTGCTGCTGGCGGGCGATGAGCTGGTTCAGGTGATCAAGCAGGTCTTCGGTGAAGCTGGCCTTGATCTCCAGATCAGTGAGGCGATCAGAGAAGCGCTGGTCGGTGGGTGGTGCGTGGTCCATGCCGGTATTGGACGCGATCCGGCGTGGACAATCCAGCGGCATCACAAGCCCGGGCACCTTGCCCGGGCCAGCAACCCAACTTCACCATGAACACCCTCGACGACCCCCGCCACGACCGCGAGATCGGCACGCGCGACAGCACGCTGGACACCACCCGCATCGACGACGTGCGCATCGGCGCCGTGCGCCCGCTCATCACGCCTGCGCTGCTGCAGGAACGCGTGCCGGTGCGCGACGACATGCTGGCGCTGGTCGAGACCAGCCGCGCATCAATCGCCGCCGTGCTGCACGGCGTGGGTGCGGGCAGCGACCGGCTCGTCGTCGTCGTCGGCCCATGCTCGATCCATGACCACGACCAGGCCATCGAGTACGGCCGCCGCCTGAAGGTGGTGGCCGACGAACTGAGCGGCGATCTGCTCATTGTGATGCGCACCTACTTTGAAAAGCCGCGCACGACGGTCGGCTGGAAGGGCTACATCAACGACCCGCACCTCGACGGCAGCTTCGCCATCAACGAAGGGCTGGAGCGCGCGCGCCGGCTGGTGCTGGCGCTGGCGACGCTGGGCCTGCCCACCGGCACCGAGTTCCTCGACCTGCTGAGCCCGCAGTACATCGCCGATCTGATCGCCTGGGGCGCGATCGGCGCGCGCACCACCGAAAGCCAGAGCCACCGCCAGCTTGCCTCGGGCCTGAGCTGCCCGGTCGGCTTCAAGAACGGCACCGACGGCAGCATCAAGGTCGCGTCCGATGCGGCGCTGGCGGCGCAGGCGCCGCATGCCTTCATGGGCATGACGAAGATGGGCATGGCGGCCATCTTCGAGACCCGTGGCAACGCCGACTGCCATGTGATCCTGCGCGGCGGCAAGGCGCCGAACTACGACGCCGCGCACGTGGCCGCGAGTTGCGACGCGCTGCGTGCGGCGGGCTTGCGCGAGCAGGTCATGATCGACGTCTCGCATGGCAATTCGAGCAAGCAGCACCGGCGCCAGATCGACGTGGCCCATGATGTGGCGGCGCAAGTCGCGGCCGGCGAGCGGCGCATCATCGGCGTGATGATCGAGAGCCACCTCGAAGAAGGCCGGCAGGATTTGATTCCCGGCGTGGCGCTGAAGCATGGCGTGTCGATCACCGATGCCTGCATCAGCTTCGCGCAGACCGTGCCGGTGCTGCAGGCGCTGGCTGCAGCGGTGCGGGCGCGGCGTGCAATGGCTGGCGGCTGAAGGCCGCGCGGCGCGCTCAAGCGTGCAGCGTGGTCCCGTTAGCCGCCATGCGCACCCAGCCATTGGCGGGCACGCTGCGCCAGTGGTCGGGCGCGCTGTCGAGCGGCTCCGAGGCCACGATGCTGCCTTGCTCGCACTCACCCACGTAGAGCGTGGGCGGAAGTTCGTCGCTGGCGAAACGGAAGGCGAAGACCTGCTCGCCGTCCGACAGGGCCGCGGCAAAGCGCAGCGGGTCATCGACGCCTTGCACGCGCATCAACGCGAGCGTGGCGGCGAGCACGGACTGCATCGCTTCTTCGGGCGGCTCACCGGTGTCGATGCGCGCCATCGCCAGCAGGAACAGCAATTCCGAGTCGGTGGCGCCGCGGCGCGCGGCATAGAGCGAGTCGGGCAGTTGCGCTTCGAGCTGGCGGCGGACTCGGGCGTAGCCGCCGATCTGGCCGTTGTGCATGAACAACCAGCGGCCGTGGCGGAACGGGTGGCAGTTGTGGCGCGCGATGCCACCGGTGGTAGCGGCGCGCACATGGGCGAAGAACAGCCGCGAGCGCACCGTGGCGCACAGCGCGTGCAGGTTCTCGTCAGACCAGGCCGGCATCACCTCGCGGTACACACCGGGCTCATCGCCCTCGCCGTACCAGCCGACGCCGAAGCCGTCGCCATTCGTCACCGTCTTCGCCTCTTCGGCGCGCAGCGCCTGGCGCAGCAGCGAATGCTGCGGCGCGCAGACCAGGTCTTGCAGGTAGATCGGTGAACCGAGGTAGGCAACGAGGCGGCACATGGCGGGCAGGTGGGCGTGAGGCCGGCATCGGGAATGAGCACGCCGGTATCGACCTTATCGGCGCGCCGCCGCCACGCTTGAGCCGCGCCGCGCCGCCGTGTGGCGCGGCCACGCCGGCGTCCCTGCGCGTCACGCCTCGAACGGCAGGCCCACGTAGTTCTCGGCCATCGCGGTCGAGGCGGCGCGCGAGCTGACCAAGTAGTCGAGTTCCGCGCGCTGCAGCTTCTGGCCGATGGCGCCGGTCTCGGGGAAGCGATGCATCAGCCCGGTGAACCACCACGAAAAGCGCTCGGCCTTCCAGATGCGGCGCAGGCACACGTCGGAGTAATGCGTGATGCCGGCTTCGCTGCGCTCGGCGTAGTGCTCGATGAAGGCGCGCGAAAGGTAGCGGATGTCGGAGGCCGCCAGGTTCAGCCCCTTCGCGCCGGTGGGCGGAACGACGTGCGCCGCGTCGCCGGCCAGGAACAGCGTGCCGAAGCGCATCGGCTCGGCGACGAAGCTGCGCAGCGGCGCGATGCTCTTCTCGATCGACGGGCCGGTGATGAGGGACTCGGCGGCCTGCGGGTCGAGCCGCAGGCGCAGTTCGTCCCAGAACGCTGCGTCGCTCCACTGTTCCACCTTGTCGTGCAGCGAACATTGCACGTAGTAGCGGGTGCGCGTGGGCGAACGCATCGAGCACAGTGCGAAGCCGCGTTCGTGGTTCGAATAGATCAGTTCGTGGCTGACGGGCTTGGTGTCGGCCAGCACGCCGAGCCAGCCGAACGGGTAGGCCTTTTCGTAGATGCTCAGCGACTCGGGCGGCACGCTGGCGCGGCTCACGCCGTGGTAGCCGTCGCAGCCGGCGATGAAGTCGCAGCGGATCTCTTGCGGCTCGCCGTCTTTCAAGTAGGTGACGCTCGGCGTCTTCGTGTCGAAGCCGTGCAAGGCGACCTCAACGGCGTGGTACACAGTCGTCAAGCCGGCAGCGGCACGCGCGTCCATCAGGTCGCGTGTGACTTCGGTCTGGCCGTAGACGGTGACGCGCTTGCCGCCGGTCAGGCCAGCCATGTCGATGCGGTGGCGCGCGCCGCCGAAGCACAACTCGAAGCCCTCGTGGACCATGCCGTCGGCGTGCATGCGGGTGCCCACGCCGGCCTCGATGAGCAGGTCGCAGGTGGTCTGCTCCAGCACGCCGGCGCGGATGCGGCCGAGCACATAGTCACCGTCCTGGCGCTCGACGACGATGTTGGCGATGCCGGCGCGGTGCAGCAATTGCCCGAGCAGCAGGCCCGAAGGGCCGGCGCCGATGATTGCGACCTGGGTGCGTTGGGTGACCATGTTGCCTGTCTCCGTGTGTCTTGGTTTGATCGCTCGGCCCGCACGCGAATCATGGTCGCAGCACCGCTTCGATTCAAGCGACAAACCCGGCCAGGGGCAGGACAATTCGTGCATGGTGCCCATGCGATGGTTGCTGCCGCGCCGCCCTTCCCTGCCACGCCCTGCCCATGAAAAGCATTCCCCGATTCGCGCTCTACGGCACCCAAGCCCAACCGGACTGGATCGACCTGGTCCACTTCGAACGCATTCCCGACCGTGCCCGCCTGTTCGACTGGGAGATCAGCCCGCACTTGCACGACGCGCTGATCCAGGTGCTGGTGCCGCGCAAGGGCGGCGGGTCGGTGCTGATCGACGGCACGGCCTGGGCGCTGAAGCCACCGTGCGTCGTCGTCGTGCCGGCGCGCTGCGTGCACGGCTTCCGCTTCACGCCGGGCACCGACGGCGCGGTGGTGACGGCGGCACAACGCCCGCTGGAAGCCGTGGCGAAGGCCATCGCGCCCGAGTTGCTGGAGACCATCCGCCGGCCCGCAGTG
>CANJKD010000219.1 GCA_947474415.1 Burkholderiales bacterium
CCGCTCATGCTGCCCGACTCGGTCGACGCCGTGATAGCGCTGCTGGCGACCGAAAACTATGTGTGCGACCGGCGGCTCGCCACTGCGTTGTTCCTGAGCCTGAAGCTGGCGCGTCCGCTGTTCCTCGAAGGCGAGCCCGGCGTCGGCAAGACCGAGCTGGCGAAGACCTTGTCGGCCGCGCTTTCCACCGCCGTGCTGCGGGTGCAGTGTTTCGAGGGGCTGGACATCGCGCAGACCGCCTACGAGTGGAACGTGGCGCGCCAGATGATCGAGATCCGCCTCGCCGAGGCAGCGCATTCGCTGCATCGCGAAGCTGACCGCGAGCGCCTGACGCACAGCCTGTATTCACGCCACATGCTGATCGAGCGGCCACTGCTACAGGCGCTCACGCAGACGCGCTCGCCGGTCTTGCTGATCGATGAACTCGACCGCGCCGACGAACCCTTCGACGCCTTCCTGCTCGAAGTGCTGGCCGAGAACCAGATCACGATTCCCGAGTTCGGCACCATCATGGCCGAAGCCCCGCCGATCACGATCATCACCAGCAACCGCACCCGCGAGATTCATGACGCACTGAAGCGGCGCTGCCTCTACCACTGGGTTGACTTTCCGAGTGTCGAGCGCGAACTGGAAATCGTGCGGCTGAAGGCGCCGGGTGCGGCGGACCGGCTCTACATCCAGGTCGTCGAATTTGTGCAGCGCATGCGCAAGCTCGACCTTTTCAAGGCGCCCGGCGTGGCCGAAACCATCGACTGGACGAATGCGCTGTTGGCGCTCAACGCGATCCGGCTCGACCCGGCCACGGTCCACGACACGCTCGGTGTGCTGTTGAAGTATCAAGACGACATCGTCAAGCTGCAAAGCGGCGATACCGCGAAGCTGCTTGATGAATTGCGGGCGCGCGCGTTGCTGGATTGAACCGATGAGTTCTCGACCGAAGCGGGCGGGCCGAGCGTCGGGCTGTCAAGGGCCGCGAACAGGCCCCTGCGTGGCCCTGCCGGCGCGCATCCCCTTGTGGGATCGGCGAACGTATTCGTTCGCCGAGGGGTCATCATGATTGCCGAGAACATCGTCCACTTCGCACGGGTGCTGCGCACCGCCGGCATGCCCGTCGGCCCTGACCGCGTGCTCGCCGCGATCAGCGCCATCGAGCAGGTCGGCCTGAACCGCCGTGACGATGTGCATGCCGCGCTAAGCGCCGTGATGCTCGACCGTCATGAACAGCAAGTGCTGTTCGACGCCGCCTTCGAAGCCTTCTGGCGCGACCCGAAGCTGCTCGAACAGTTGATGTACTTGCTGTTGCCCAAGATCAGCGGGCGCGGTGACAAGCAAATCAAGCCCAGGGCCAATCGCCTGGCCGAAGCGCTGGCCGCGCCGAAGCCGAAACAGGAACCGAACCCCGCCAACACCACCGCGCAGGAAGAGCTGACGTTCGATACCAGCTTCACCTTCTCCGAGCGCGAGCGCCTTCAGCAAGCCGACTTCGAGAGCATGACCGCCGCCGAGTTCGAACTGGCGAAGAAGCTGGCCGAGCAGGTCGTGCTGCCGGTGCAGCCGGTACGCCGCCGCCGCCATGAGCGCGCCGTGAACCGGCAGCACGGCGGCCGGCTAGACCTGCGCGCCACG
Source organism: Burkholderiales bacterium (assembly GCA_947474415.1). Lineage (GTDB taxonomy): Bacteria > Pseudomonadota > Gammaproteobacteria > Burkholderiales > Burkholderiaceae_C > LMDS01. Next base: position 1,627 of record CANJKD010000219.1, read on the forward strand.
ATGCAGGGCATGGCGCGCCAGCCGCACACGCTGGTGCCGGCTTTCACGCGCCCGCGAAGCGAATTGCCGACGCTGGTCGTGCTGCTCGACATCTCGGGTTCGATGGAACGCTACGCGCGCCTGCTCTTGCACTATGTGCACGGCCTGACGCGCCGGCACCTGAAGGTGCACACGCTGGTGTTCGGCACGCGGCTGACCAACATCACCCGCAGCCTGAAGAACCGCGACGCCGACGTCGCACTGCTGCAGGCCGACGCCCAGGTGCACGACTGGAAGGGCGGCACCCGCATCGCGTCGTGCCTCGATGAATTCAACCGCTGCTGGGCGCGCCGCCTGCTCGGCTCGAACGCGGCCGTGCTGCTGATGACTGACGGCCTTGACCGAGACGAGCACGGTGACCTGGCCCAGGCCGCTGCTCAACTGCGCCGCCTGGCGCACCAGATCGTCTGGCTCAACCCCTTGCTGCGCTTCGACGGCTTCGAGCCGCGCGCCGCCGGCGTGCGCGCCTTGCTGCCGAACGTCGACCGCTTCCTGCCGGTTCACAATCTGGCGAGCCTGGCCGATCTTGGCCGTGCGCTGCGCACACCGGCCGTGAAGCCCTCTTCTCTCCTGGCATAGAAAACGCATCCCCATGGAACTGCAAGGCGAACGACTCATCCCGGCCTCGGTCGACACCACCTGGGCCTCCCTCAACGACCCCGAGGTGCTCAAGGCCTGCATTGCGGGTTGCGAGTCGCTGGATCGCACCGGCGACGACTCACTCACGGCGGTGGTGGCGCTGAAGGTCGGCCCCGTCAGCGCGCGCTTCAAGGGCAACCTGAAAATGACGAACGTGCAGCCTCCGAGCGGCTACACGATCAACTTCGACGGGCAGGGCGGGGTGGCCGGCTTCGGCAAGGGCTCGGCCGATGTGGCACTGACCGCTGAGGGTACGCAGACCCGGCTCAAGTACAACGCACGCGCGCAGGTCGGCGGCAAGATGGCGCAGGTCGGCTCGCGGCTCATCGATGCGGCGGCGGGCAAGATCACCGAAGACTTCTTCAAGGCCTTCGAAGCGCATTTGCAGGCCAACGCAGCGCCGGCGGGCGCCGTGCCGGCATTGCCTGTTGCAACAGCGGCGGACGGCGGCATCGCCAAGGTGTGGTGGCTGATCGGCGCGATGGTGCTGCTGGCAATCCTTTACTTCGTGATTCGCTAGGAGAACGCTCATGGACAGCCTCGATTTGCAAGTGTTGAACCAGGCTCGCGACTGGTTCTCGCAGGGCCACAAGGTGTGGCTCGTGACCGTGATCGAAACCTGGGGCTCAGCGCCGCGCCCGCCCGGCGCGTTGCTGTGCCTGCGCGACGACGGGCAGGTGGCCGGTTCGGTGTCTGGCGGTTGCGTCGAAGACGACCTGATCGACCGGCTGCGGCACGGCGAGCGCGTAGCCACGCCTTCGCTGATTGCTTATGGCGTGACCAAGGAAGAGGCCGCACGCTTCGGCCTGCCCTGCGGCGGCAACCTGCGGCTGGTGCAGGAGCCGCTGCAAGGCGTGGCTTGGATCGACGAGGTGCTGGCGCGCACTGCGCGGCATGAACTGGTCGCGCGTGAACTGACCCTGGAAACCGGCGTGGTTCGTGTCGATGCAGCACGCCGCGGCGATGTGTTCGAGTTCGACGGCAAGACCTTGCGCGCGCTGTTCGGTCCGCGCTGGCGCTTGCTGATCATCGGCGCCGGGCAGTTGTCTCGCGTGGTTGCGCAGATGGCGCTGGCGCTCGACTTCGAGGTCATCTGCTGTGACCCGCGCGAGGAATACAACCTGAGCTGGGATGTGCCCAACACCACTTTCAGCAAGTCGATGCCTGACGATGTGGTGCTCGAATTGCAACTCGACCCGCACTGTGCCGTGGTCGCCGTGACGCACGACCCGAAGCTCGACGACATGGTGCTGCTCGAAGCGCTGAAGTCACCGGCCTTCTACATCGGCGCGCTGGGTTCGCGCGGCAACACCGGCAAGCGCCGGGAACGGCTGCTGCAGTTCGACCTGTCGCCGGCTGAGATCGACCGGCTGCACGGCCCGATCGGCCTGGACATCGGTGCGAAGACGCCCGCCGAGATCGCCGTGTCCATCGTCGCCGAGATCGTCGCGGTGAAGAACGGGGTCTTGCTCATGCAGAAGAAAGACGGCTCATCCATGCCGGATCACGCCGGCGCGATGTCGAGAGCATCGTAACGAGTCGCAACTTTTGTTTTTTCAGCGACACGTCAGGAATTTGGCATCTGCCCAGCAGTTTTATTTGGGCAATTCAGTTCCACGGGGCTTCGGGCCCGACAGCACCGCTGCTGGTCGGGTGTTGCTCCGGCCCGATTTGTAACATCGATCAACTGCGGGTTACTTGCCCCCCCCGAATGCAGCCCTGCCAACCCGGACAACCCCAACAAAGCATCCCGGCGCGAAAATTCCGGGGCTGCACCAAAGCTTGGCCGATTCGACATGGGTTGCAGGCTACGCTTCGCCGTCGACGAACCTCTGGATCACGGCGACCTTGTCCGGCGTAAGGCCGTTGAACGACAAGCCGACCTTCACGCCTTCGTCACCACGCGAGAAGATGCTGTGTGACACAGTGACGGGCAGTTCCAACGCAACCGGTTCCCGACCCGTTTGAGGCAGCGACAGCAGCACCGTGCAATTCAATCCCCGCGGTGGCTGCACTGTGGTGAGAATGGCCAGCCCGCCGGCGCTGATGTCGACCGTGCGCACCGTGAAAGGCGGGCTGCCGGCGACGATCAACTGCGCCGTGGCGCGGTACAAGCGGCGCGCATGCCGACGCGCATCGATTCCACCGGGGAAACCGGCGTCGGTCATGATCGGCTGGGTTCGATGACTGGAAATAAGCATTGCGCGTCCGGAGCTCAGCTCAGCTTACAGCATGTCATGCCTTGGCAATCCTTGAGAAGTCGTGAATTGCTACTGCTGATCAGCCTGTCTAGAGCTGAAACCCGAGCCACAGCACCAGGCCGTCAGCCACGTCACTGGCAAAGCCAGGGCGATCAGGAACATAGGCGCTCGATCCCTCCCGCTCGCCCGCGAACCAGTCGGCGAAACCCGTCACTGCCGCCGGGTCGTCGAAGGCCATCATCAACTCGTAGTTCAGGAACAGGCTGCGGCTGTCCAGGTTCGCCGAGCCGTTCAAGGCCAGCACATCGTCGAACACCGCCAGCTTGGCATGCATCATGTGCGGCGCCAGCCAGATGCGCCCGCCGGCAGCGGCCAGCGCGCGCATCGCGCGGCTGCGAGCCATGTCCGAAAGCGGGTGGTTGGAGCGTGCCGGCAGCAACAGGTCAACTTCAACGCCGCGCCGCGCCGCCATGCACAAGGCCATCAGCAGCGCAGCGTCTGGCACGAAGTAGGGTGTGGCGAGCTGGATGCGCCGGCGCGCACGGTAGGCTGCGGTGACGAGCAATGCGTAGACGGTGTCGTCGGTCTGGTCGGGCCCCGAGGCGATGAGTTGCGCGGTCTCTGCGCTTGCCCCCGTCGCCGCGGAGTCTTGGGCTCCCGATGAAATTGCGACGCTTGCGACGCCGTTCGCGAACGACCCGTCATGCTCGAACAGGTCAGCGACCTGCGCGGCCGCCCGGCCACGCAGGTCGAACGTCAGGTCGCGCCAGGGCGGTTCACCCGGTGAACCCTCGAAGTATTCGCAAGCCAGGTTGCGCCCGCCGCACCAGAGCCGGCGGGTTTCATGGCTGGC
>CANJKD010000220.1 GCA_947474415.1 Burkholderiales bacterium
AAGTTACGAGACGCAGCCAACGAGCACATGCTCATGCTGGAACGAACTCCAGAGCGCGTGATCAGCTACTTTCAAGACCGCCGTGTGCGTTATGCGGCTTGAGACTTCACAGGGCCGGATCAATAGCACCGTCAGCAAGCTGCCTCACTGCGGTACCTGCGTAACATCATACGAAAAGATCGCGAGGATGCAAATGGGGCTTACCGGCGCAGGCAGGCACCTCTCTTGTTGCCCAGTCAACGCTTTGCGTCGTGGCTCCGGCCGACCCGGGCTGCGGGGTGTGGCCACTCGGGCCGCAACGCGTCAGCACGATCTCGCAGCGAACCATCGCCGGCTCCGCAGGTCTTGCCGGCGTCAGCCGGGCTCGGGGCTGGGCTGGCTGCGTCGCTCATGGATCTGCTCGGTTTCCCGGTGTCGCTGAATTGGTACAAGACATATTATGGTAGGACGATTGAACCTGTCAGCTGTTGAAAACTTGGGAGTCCCATCTTGTCAGCGACCTTCTCCGCGAACCTGTCCGAAACATCGATCCGCCCCGAAGTGCTCGCGGTGGCCAACCTGCCGCCTTTCCTGATGGATGCGCTGCAGGCTGCATTCGTCGTCCACCAGCGCCTGAATGAAACCGACCCGGCCGCCTTCGCGGTCGCCGCGCCCCGCATCCGGGCCATCGCCGCGAGTGGCGAATCGAAGGTCAGCGCCGCGCTGATCGACAGCCTGCCGGCGCTGGAAATCATCTCGGTGATGGGCGTCGGCTACGACGGCGTCGACGTCGCTGCGGCGAAGGCCCGCGGCGTGGTCGTCACCCACACGCCCGACGTGCTGAACGACGACGTGGCCGACCTGGCGATGGCCTTGATGCTCGCGCTGGCGCGCCAGGTGGCGCGCTCTGACCGCTTCATTCGCGCCGGCGAGTGGCCGAACGGCCCGCTGCCGCTCGGCCGCAAGGTGTCGGGGGCCCGGCTCGGCATCGTCGGCATGGGCCGCATCGGCCAGGCCATCGCGCACCGCGCCGCCGCGTTCGGCATGCGCATCGCCTACACCGCGCGCAGTGCGAAGCCGGCACTGGCGCTGCACTATGTGGCGAGCCCGGCCGAGTTGGCCGCGCAAAGCGATTTCCTGGTGCTGATCACGCCGGGCGGCGCCGGCACGCACAAGCTGGTGAACGCCGAGGTGTTGAAGGCACTCGGCCCCCAGGGCTGCGTGATCAACGTGGCACGCGGCTCGGTGATCGACGAGGCGGCGCTGATCGAGGCATTGCAGGCGGGCACCATCGCCGGCGCCGCCCTCGACGTGTTCGAGAACGAGCCGAACGTGCCGCAGGCGCTGCGAGAGCTCGACAACGTGGTGCTCACCTCGCACATCGGCAGCGCCACCGGCCAGACGCGCCGCGCGATGGCCGATCTGGCCTTCGCCAACCTGCGCTCGAAATTCGAGGGCGCGCCGCTGCCCACGCCGGTGCCCGAGTGCCGGTGAAGCGCACCGCCGCCGAGGCGCAGCGTACGCAGATTTGCGCAGAGGAATTCAATGCAAAGGGCTCTCTCTGCGGTTCTCTGCGCCTCGGCGGTGGGTGAGCAGGCTTGTACCGGGAAAGTCCCGAGGTGCTACCGTTTCAATCATCATACGATAACACGATAACGCGCCACTCAAGGCTTTCCACGGAGACACCATGCGCCTCAAACTCAAGACCCGGATCGCGCTCGCCATCGCGGGCGCGATGCTGCTCGGCGCCGCGCCGGTAATGGCCCAGGAGAAGCTCACCGTCTGGTGGGTCAAGGGCTTCTACAAGTCGGAAGACGACGCGCTGTTCGCGGCCATCAAGAAGTTCGAGGCCAGGCACCCGAAGGTCAAGATCGAGCTGTCGCAGTACCCGATCCAGGACATGATCCCGAAGACCGTGTCGGCCCTCGATTCGGGCAGCCCGCCCGATGTGGCCTATGCCGACGTGTACGACTTCCAGGTCACCGGCAAATGGGCCTTCGATGGCAAGCTCGAAGACATCAGCAGCGTGATCGACCCGATCCGCAACCGCTTCGCGCCGAACACCGTCGAGACCGCCTTCCTCTACGACGACAAGGACAAGAAGCGCGCGTACTACGCGTTCCCGATCAAGCAGCAAACGATGCACATCGAGTACTGGGTCGACATGCTCGCCGACGCCGGCTACACGGAGACCGACATCCCGACCGGCTGGAAAGACTACTGGAGCTTCTGGTGCGACAAGGTGCAGCCCGCGTCGCGCACCAAGACCGGCCAGCGCACCTTTGGCATCGGCATGCCGATGGGCGTCGATTCGAGCGACTCGTTCTACTCGTTCCTGACCTTCATGGACGCCCACAACGTGAAGCTGGTCAGCGACAGCGGCAAGCTGCTGGTCGACGACCCGGCCGTGCGCAGCGGCCTGATCAACGCGCTGACCGACTACACCACGCCCTACACCAAGGGCTGCTCGCCACCGTCGAGCACGAGCTGGAAAGACCCGGACAACAACGTCGCCTTCCACAACCGCACCACCGTGATGACGCACAACGCGACGATCTCGATCGCGGCGAAATGGCTGGACGACATGAACAACGCAGCGTTGGCGCCGGAGCAGCGCGCCACCGCGAAGGCCAACTACACCGAGAAGATCCGCACGGCCGGCTTCCCGAACAAGCCCGACGGCGGCAAGATGGTCTACCGCACGGCGGTCAAGACCGGCGTGGTCTTCAAGGAGGCGAAGAACAAGGTCGCAGCCAAGCAGTTCGTCACCTTCCTGCTCGAAGAAGAAAACCTGACGCCCTACGTCGAAGGCGCGCTCGGCCGCTGGTTCCCTGTGACCAAGGTGGCGCAGGCGCGGCCGTTCTGGCAAGCCGACCGGCACCGCCAGTCGGTCTACAACCAGTACAAGAACGGCACCGTCACGTTCGAGTTCACGAAGAACTACAAGTTCACGATCCTGAACAACGAGAACGTCTGGGCCAAGGCGATGAACCGTGTCGTCAACGAGAAGGTGCCGGTCGACAAGGCGGTCGACGAGATGATCGCGCGGATCAAGGCGGTCGCAGGCTGAACCGTGAAATTCGGCCTCACTTGCAGCGCACGTCCGGGCTTGCAAGCCCGGACTGCTGCGCCGGCTCGCCGCATGCAGCTTGAAAGCGCCGCTTCGCCCCCTGCCCTCTCCCGCAAGCGGGCGACGGCGCAACGCAACTTCCTTGCCCTCTCCCACGCACGTGGGGGAGGGGTTGGGGTGAGGGCGTGACGCGATGAGCGCTGTTGCATCGGCAAACGCCGCACCGGCGCGCCCGCGTGATCGCTGGCAGTTCTGGGGCCGCATGCTGGTGCTGCCGTACATCCTCGTGTTCCTGGTGTTCGTCCTCTACCCGGTCGGCTACGGCCTGTGGCTGGCACGCCACCCGGCCAGCTACGTGAAGCTGTTCGACGGCCCGATCTTCTTTCGCAGCGTCGTCAACAGCATCGTCTTCCTGGTCGTCGCCATCAACATCAAGATGGTGATCGCGATGGTGCTGTCGGGCTTCTTCGTGACCGAGCGCTGGTGGATCAAGATCCTGTCGCTGATCTTCATCCTGCCGTGGGCGCTGCCGTCGATCCCGACCATCCTGTCGGTGCGCTTCATGCTCAACCCCGAGTGGGGCGTGATCAACTCGCTGATCTTTCGGCTCACTGGCCTGGACGGCCCGAACTGGCTCAACCACCCGCCGCTCGCACTCGGCCTGTCGATGCTGATGCACGTCTGGAAATCGCTGCCGTTCTGGACCCTGATCCTGATCGCCGGGCGCCTGGCCATCCCTTCGGAACAATACGAAGCCGCTTCGGTCGACGGCGCCACGAACTGGCAGAAGTTCAAGTTCATCACCTGGCCGTCGATGCGCACGCTCTACATCACCTCGCTGATCCTGTCGATGATCTGGACGCTCGGGGATTTCAACAGCGTCTACCTGCTGACCGGCGGCGGCCCGGCCGACCTGACCCACGTGCTGGCCACGCTCGGCATCCGCTACCTGCGGCTCGACCAGGTCGATCTGTCGATGGCCTCGATCGTGGTCGCCATGCCGCTGGTGCTGCCACTGGTGTACTTCCTGATGAAACGCCTTTCGAAATGACCACCCCCGATCGCGGAATACCGCTCCCTGCCCCAAGGGCAACGCAGGGGCCTCTTCGTGGCCCTTGGGGCCTCGCCCGGCTTCGGGCGGCCGTGCGCCGGGCTCGCAAATGAGCAAGCGAATGAGCTGGAAGAGCGTGGCCACCGAGGCCAAGCTGCTGCTGATCGGCATCCCGCTGCTGCTCTGGACCCTCATCCCGGTCTACCACATGGTGTTGTTCGCAATCTCGCCGCGCGACAGCGCCACCTCGGGGCGGCTGTGGCCGGAGCATCCGACGCTGCAGAACTTCTCGATCGTGTTCAACCGCCAGCACTTCTACCTGAACCACTTCTGGGTGCAACTCGGCAACTCGGTGCTGATCGCGGTGGCGGTGGCGGCGCTGACGCTGTTCGTCGCCACCTCGGCGGCATTTGCCATCAGCCGGCTCAAGGTGCGCGGCGGCCGCACGGTGATGAACCTGGCGCTGTTCACCTACTTCATTCCGGCCGCCTTCCTCGCCGTGCCGATGTACAAGACCATGGGCAACTACGGCCTGCTGAACAGCCAGTGGGCTTTGATCCTGGCGATGGTCACGATCGCCTCGCCGTATTGCATCTGGGTGCTGAAGCAGGCCTCCGACAAGCTGCCGTATGAACTCGACGAAGCCGCGCGCATGGACGGCGCCTCGCCGCTGCAGCTGTTCCGCCTCGTCTACCTGCCGCTGATGGTGCCCTCGCTGGTCGCGGTCGGCACCTATGCGCTGCTGCTGGCCTGGAACGAATACCTCTACGCCTTCCTGCTGCTGTCGAACGACAACAGCGTGACCCTGGCAGTGGCGCTCGGCAACTTCCTGTCGGCCGACGATTCGCCCTGGGAACTGCTGATGGCCACCGGCCTGGTCTACGCGCTGCCGCCGGCAGCGATCTACTACGCATTCAAGCGCTACATGGTGGGCGGCCTGACGGCTGGCGCCGTGAAGAGCTAGTGATGACGGCACCCACGCTCGTCGCTTCGCTCTGTCGCTGCCCCCATGGGCCACGAAGAGGCCCACTCGCGTGGCCCTTGGGGCGCGGTCGGGCAGGGCCACGCAGGGGCCCCTCCGTGGCCCCTGGCGGCCCGGCGCCCGACCGATTCACGAACGAGATTTGACCATGGCATCAGTCAGCTTCAGGAACATCCAGAAGGCCTACGGCCCGGTCAAGGTCATCCATGGCATCGGCTTCGACATCGAAGACGGCGAGTTCGTCGTGCTTGTCGGCCCCTCGGGC
>CANJKD010000221.1 GCA_947474415.1 Burkholderiales bacterium
AACGCGCGCATTGGCGATCAACGCCAGCCGCGCGTCGAGGGCGAAGGCGGCCTGCGGCAAGGGGTAGACGCCAGACTTTTCCGGCGGGATGCCGGCGTCGCGGGCCACGGCTGCCAGCGGGGCATCAGGCGCCGCGACCCAGGCTGCGGAGTGCTGCCCTTCGACGGCCGGCAGCGGAGACCCGCAACGCGACCGGGCCGACCAAGAGGCCCGATGACAGCAAGTGCACGGGATGCAGCTGGCGCATCAGCTGGGTCCGACCGGCAAGGCCGACCGAGTGCTTCGGTAGCGTCGCGGATTCGTCCGGCCCGGGCTCATCGAAGCTGCAGGTCGTCGGTTCCGAAGTGAATGCCCAGCGGCTCGATCAACAGTTCTTTCGGGCCGGCTTCGATCGCACCGCAGACCCAAGCCGCAACACCCATGGATTGCGCCACGTCGGCGGTGCGCTGGGCGTCTTCGGGCTTCACGAACAGCGCGAAGCCGGCGCCCATGTTGAAGGTGCTGTAGGCCTCGCGGTCGTCTTGGTGCGCGTGCTGCTGGATGAACTTCAGCACCGGCGTGACCTCGGGCACGGTGTGAATGCGGTAACGGTGTTGCGCCGGGTGGCGCAGCAGCTTGCGCCAGCCATGGCCAGTGATGTTGGCGCAGTAGCGCGGCGTGATGCCGGCCTTGTAGAGCGCCTCGGTGACAGGCGAATACAGGACCGTCGGTGCCAGCAGGGCATCGCCGAACGACGGGCTGCCAGGCTCGACCGAGATGGGTGTGAGGTAGCCCTGCGGCAGACGTTCGACGAGCTTGCGCGCCAGGCTCAGGCCGTTGGCGTGGATGCCGCTCGACGCCAGCATCACGATCGCATCGCCTGGCGCCAGTCGGTCACCGACCGAGAGCCGATCCTTCGGGTTGATGAGGCCGGTGCACGCCGCCGCGAGGTCGATGCGGCCATCGGCCACGATACCTGCCAGTGCCGGTGTCTCGCCACCGCCCCAGGCAACGCCGCAGGCGTCGCAGGCGCGCTTCCAGCCGTCGACCAGCGCGGCCGAGCGCTGCCCGTCGGAGAACCAGTCGGAGCCCCCGGCGGCCCAGTAGGCCTGCACGATCAGTGGCGTAGCGCCGACCGTGATCAAGTCGTTGATGGCCATCGCGATGGTGTCTTGCGCAATGCTGTCGTAGTAACTCTTGCCTGTCAGGCGGTGCATTTCGTCAGCCACAAGGGCCTTCGAGCCCAGGCACTCGACGATGCTGGCGATGTAGAACGGGCCGACATCCACCACATAGGCCGACTCGCCGCGCGAGGCGGCCACCTCGGAGAAGCCGTGCGCTGCAAGGTGCACCGCGGTCGAGGCCGCCGCGCGTTGCGCCCGCACCTTCAGCGGGTCGATCAGGTCGTAGTCGACGCCCGCCTGGTCATAGCTGAGGGTGCTGCCGGGACTGGCGTACATCGGTGAGGCGGCGGGGGTCGAAGTCATCGGGGTCAGGCTGCAAAGGTGATGGCGCGGCAGTCGCTGCGCAGGCGAGGATTATCCGGCAGGCGCACCGGCTGCGCGGTGGCACCGACCGTAGAATGAACTCATGTCTTACGTTGTTCTTGCCCGCAAATACCGGCCGCCCAGTTTCGATGCGCTGGTCGGGCAGGAGCACGTCGTGCAGGCGCTTGCCAACGCATTGACGCAGCAGCGTCTGCACCACGCCTACATGTTCACCGGCACGCGAGGTGTCGGCAAGACGACGATCTCGCGCATCCTGGCCAAGTCGCTGAACTGCACCGGGGTCGACGGCCAGGGCGGCATCACGGCCCACCCGTGTGGTGTTTGCGACGCATGCCGCGACATCGACTCTGGCCGCTTCATCGACTACGTGGAACTCGACGCCGCGTCGAACCGGGGCGTCGACGAGATCTCGCAACTCCTCGACCAGGCGGTCTACAAGCCGGTCGTCGGGCGTTTCAAGGTCTACATGATCGACGAAGTGCACATGCTCTCGACCACCGCGTTCAACGCGATGCTCAAGACGCTCGAAGAGCCGCCCGATTACCTGAAGTTCGTGCTGGCCACCACCGACCCACAAAAGGTGCCGGCCACCGTGCTGTCGCGTTGCCTGCAGTTCAACCTGCGGCCGATGGTGCCACAAACGGTGCAGGCGCATCTGGTCGACGTGTTGGCACGCGAGCAGATTCCGGCCGAGCCCGGTGCGCTGCGCCTGCTGGCCCGTGCGGCGCGTGGCTCGATGCGCGATGCGCTGTCTCTCACCGACCAGGCGATCGCCTTCGGTGCCGGCGCGTTGGCAGAGCAGGGCGTGCGGCAGATGCTGGGCGCGGTCGACCGCGGCCATGCCTTGCGCATCATCGAAGCGCTGGCCGCATCCGATGGCGCGGGCCTGATCGGCGCGGTCGATGCGCTGCGCGCGCTCGGCTTGTCGGCCTCGGGCACGCTCGAAGAGATGGCCGCCTTGCTGCAGCAGATGGCGGTGTTGCAGGCGGTTCCCGAAGCCGCCGATGCCGATGACCCGGACACGCCGGAGGCAGTCCGCGTCGCAGCTCTTTTCGCGGCCGACGAAACCCAGCTCTGCTACAGCATCACGCTGCATGGGCGTGCTGAACTGGGCCTGGCACCCGACGAATACAGCGGCCTCGTGATGGTGTTGTTGCGGATGCTCGCGTTCAGGCCGCAGGGTGCGGCCGTGGCGCGGGACAAGGCAGCAGCGGCTGCGATGCCCTTGGCCGCAACGGCCACGGTGGCCCGGGCCATCACGGTGGCTCCGCCGGAGCGCGTGCCAGCAGCCGTGATGGTGGCGTCTTCCCGGCCGCGCGCGCAAGGCTTCGCGGCGCAGCCTGCGTCGGTTGTTGCCGCGTCAGCGCCGCGTGTCACGACCGGTGTCGATGAGCCGCCGCCCTGGCTTGACGTGCCGTTCGAATGCGAGCCTGACGTACACCCGCACCCGCCGACGCCGCCGAGGCGACCAGTGCGGCACGCCGCCGTCCTCGCCGCCGAGCCGGTCTCCGTGATGAATGCCGTTGCCGAGGTGGCCACCGTTTCATTCGCGCCGCTTGTTCCGCTGCTTGCGTCGCCCCTCTTGCCAACTGCCCTCGGCACACGCTGGGCGGAGCTGGTGCGCCAGCTGAGCGATGCCAACCTCATCAGCGCGTTCGCCCGTGAGCTCGCCATGCAGGCGCATTGCCTGGCGTTCGACGAGCAAGCGGCAGCGCTCGTCTGCGAGTTGCGCGTCGAGCGCGAAACGCTGCGCGCGAGCACGCATTGCGACAAGCTTCAGGCTGCGTTGGCAGAGTGGCTGCAGCGCCCGGTGCGGCTGGAAGTCGCGCAGGGACTGGCCGAAGATTCGCCCGCCAAGCGCGAGGCCGCAGAGCGTGTGCGCCGCCAGACCGAGGCTGAACAAGCCATTCACGACGACCCGCTGGTGCGGGCACTGATGGCGCAGTACAAGACAGCGCGTATCGTGCCCGGCTCAGTCAAACCCCACTGAATACACAGGAGCACACGACATGATGAAAGGCCAATTGGCAGGGCTGATGAAACAGGCCCAGGCAATGCAGGACAACCTGAAGAAGGCACAAGACGAACTGGCCAATATCGAGGTCGAAGGCCAGTCGGGCGCCGGGTTGGTGAAGGTCACCATGACCTGCAAGCATGATGTAAAGCGTATCGCCATCGACCCGAGCCTGCTCGCGGACGACAAAGACATGCTCGAAGACCTGGTGGCTGCGGCCTTCAACGACGGCGTGCGCCGCGCCGAGGAAGTAAGCCAGCAGAAGATGGGCAAGCTGACCGCCGGCATGCCCCTGCCGCCCGGCATGAAATTCCCTTTCTGAAATGACCACCCCCAGGCTTGCGGCTGCGCCGCGTCGAAACCCCCGTGGGCGACGAAGCGGATCACTGACGTGGATCTTGGGGCTCGCCCACCTTGGGGCGGCCCGGCGGTGGGCGGCTTGCCGTTGAATGCCGGAACCGTCTCTCGAAGCGCTGATCGAGGCCTTGCGGCGCCTGCCCGGCGTAGGCCGCAAGTCGGCTCAGCGTATGGCCTTCCACCTGCTTCAGCATGACCGGGAAGGCGCGCGACGCATGGCGTATGCGTTGCAGTCAGCCGCAGACCATGTGCACCACTGCGAGCGCTGCCACACCTTCACCGAAGCGACGGTCTGTGCACTGTGCCTTGACCCGGCGCGCGATGCGCACCAGCTGTGCGTGGTCGAGACCCCGGCCGACCAAGCCGCGTTGGAGCGCTCCGGCAGCTACTGCGGCCTGTACTTCGTGCTGATGGGGCGGCTGAGCCCGCTCGACGGCATCGGCAGCAATGACATCGGCGCACAGGAACTGCTGGACCGCGCCAGCGACGGCAGCATCTCCGAGGTCATCATCGCGACCAACTTCACCGCCGAAGGCGAGGCCACGGCGCATGTGCTGGCCGAAGCGCTGAAGGCGCGTGGCTTGCGCGTGACGCGGCTGGCGCGCGGCGTGCCGATCGGCAGCGAACTCGAGTATGTGGACTTGGGCACGATCGCCCACGCGCTGGTGGATCGGCGCTAAATCGTGGTGCATCGGGCACCGGTTTACCGGTGTCACCCGCGAAGCGGGTGCGCGCGCCACCTGCCGCGTGCGGCGGCCCGGCGCTGGCCCGTGCCGAACGGCGCCGGATTGTCGACCGCCAGCCTACTTGCGGGCCACGCTCACCGTTGACGCGGCAGCGTGCTTGACCGGTCGCGTCGTGGCCACGTGGTTCGCACCGGCGCTGCTCTTGCCGGCAGGCTTTGGGGCCGCTGCCTGGATCGACTTCGATGTCGGCTTCGAACCCGCTTTAGAACGCGGCGCCGCGTTGGCGACGAACACGACCACCGTCTGGCCCGGCTTGAAGCTCGCGGCCTGGCCCACGCTGTTCCACTGCGCGACGCTGACCACGCTGATGCGGTAGCGCTTGGCGATGCTGGCCACGCTGTCGTTGCGGCCTGCCTTCAACGACAACTTGCGCAGCGGCGGAACATCGGGCGCAAGCGCCATCGTGGCGTTGTCAGCCACCTCGCTGCTCACGTCGCCCTGCCGGTGTTCACCGCGCGGCACCAGCCAGGTGGAGCCGGCCTTGACCAGCATGCGCGGCGGAATGTGGTTCACCTCGCGCAACTGGGCTTCGCGCATGCCGGCCAGCTTCGCCGCTTCGGCGGGGTGCAAGGTCTTGGGCGCAACCCAGGCGGTCCAGCTGGCGAGGGGCCCGCGTTGTAGCGGCAGCGTCCGCACGAACAGGTTGGCGTTGTCATAGGGCAGCAACACCTGCGGCGTGCCGGCGGCCAGGATGACCGGCTTGTTCATCTGCGGGTTCAAGGTCTGAAATTCG
>CANJKD010000222.1 GCA_947474415.1 Burkholderiales bacterium
CTCTCACCGAGGTGTCGAGCACTTCGTCGCCGACGACGACGCGAATGCCGCCGATCAACTCGGGAGCGAGCACGACACTGGCATTGAGCTTGCGGCCGAAGCGCTTTTCGAGCGCGCCGACCACGTCGGTCAACTGGGCTGCGTCGATCGGATAGGCGCTGTGGATGACCGCGTCCGACACCCCCGAACGCGCGTTCACGAGGGCGTGGAACTGCCCCGCGACTTCCGGCAGCGCGGCCAGCCGGCCGTTGGCTATCACCATGCGCAGCAGGTTCTTGGCGGCGTCCGAGACCGGCGTCTGGACCACCGACGTGATGAGGTCGAAGACCTGTGCGGCGCTGACCTTCGGGTTGGCGGCGAACTGCCGCAGTTGGGCATTCCCGGCGACATCGGCCAGCGACTGCACCTGGGCCGCGAACTGCGCCTGATCGCCAACGCCGTCGGCCTTGAACAGCGCCTCGGCGTAGGGGCGCGCGATGGTTGCGAGTTCGGCCATGGCGTCAGGCCCCCGCAGCGCTGGCCGTTGTGCGAGCCGTCGCGCTCACAGCTCGGCCTTCAGGCGCATCAGCAACTCGGTGTGAACGCTGGCATTGACCTCGCGCTGCAGAATCTTTTCGGCGCCCTTGACGGCCAGACTGGCGACTTGCTCGCGCAAGACTTCGCGCGCCTTCGTCGCTTCCTGGGCGGCCTCGACCTTGGCGGCGGCGATGATCTTCGCGCCTTCTTCGGTGGCACGCGTCTTGGCCTCTTCGACCATCGACTGCGCCAGCCGCTCGGCGTCGGCCAGGCGCCGGCCGGCGTCGCTGCGGGCTGCGGACAGCTGATCTTCGATGCGCTTTTTGGCGATGCTCAGTTCGGCCTTGGCCTTGTCGGCGGCCGACAGCCCTTCGGCGATCTTCTTGGCACGCGCGTCGAGCGCGGCCGTGATCGGTGGCCAGATGAATTTCATCGTGAACCCGACCAGGATCAGGAACACGATCATCTGAATGATGAATGTCGCTGTGATGCTCACGTTGCTGCCTCAATCAGGGTGGCGGGATCTGCCGGCGTATCAAACTGCGGAGTTGCGGCGCAGGACCCGACTTACTTGGGCAGGTTGGCGATCTGGCTCAGGAACGGGTTCGCCGTCGTGAACCACAGCGCAATGCCGGTGCCGATGATGAACGACGCGTCGATCAGGCCGACCAGCAGGAACATCTTGGTCTGCAGCTCGTTCATCAGCTCGGGCTGGCGCGCGGCCGATTCGAGGTATTTGCTTCCCATAACGCCGATGCCGATGCAAGCACCCATGGCGCCCAGACCGATGATGAGACCTGCGGCGATTGCGACGAGACCGATGAGATTCATGTTGACTCCAGTGGTGAATTCAGGAATGGATGGAAGGGAAATTCTAAACAGCGATGAGTGCGAAATCAGTGCGAGTCATGAGCCTGGCCGACGTAGACCAGGGTCAGCATCATGAACACGAAAGCCTGCAGCGTGATGATCAGGATGTGGAAGATCGCCCACACGGTGCCGGCCACGATGTGCAGGCCGGCGAGCGCGAAGCCGGTCAGCGACAAGGTGAATGCGCCGCCCAGCAGCGCGATCAAAAGGAAGATCAACTCACCCGCATACATGTTGCCGAACAGTCGCATGCCGTGTGACACGGTCTTGGCAACGAACTCGACGATCTGCATCGCGAAGTTGAACGGGTACAGCGCCCAGTGGTCGCCGAACGGCGCCGCGAAAAGTTCGTGAATCCAGCCACCCAGGCCCTTGATCTTGACGTTGTAGACCAGGCAGGTGATCAGCACCCCGACCGACAGACCCATCGTGATCGACAGGTCGGCCGTGGGCACGACCCGAAGGTAGGCGTGGCTGGGGTCGTGCCCGGCCAGGCCGTAGACCCATTGCCAGACCAGCGGCAGCAGGTCGACCGGCAGCAGGTCCATTGCGTTGAGCAGGAAGATCCAGACGAACACCGTCAGTGCGAGCGGCGCGACCAGCTTTCGGCTGTGCGCGTTGTGGACGATGCCCTTGGCCTGGCTCTCGACCATCTCGAACAGAATTTCAACGGCGGCCTGGAAGCGACCCGGCACTCCCGAAGTGGCCTTGCGCGCAGCCTTCCACAACAGGAAGCAGCCGAGCGCGCCGATCAGCGCGGAGAAAATGATGGAGTCGAAATTGATGACCGAAAAATCGACCAGGCCGCGGGGCTTTCCGGTCGAGAGGTGGGTCAGGTGGTGAACGATGTATTCACCGGCGGTCGGTGCGTGTTCAGCAGCGCTAGCTTCGGCAGCCATAGTGTTCAGACTCTTGTTTCAATCACCCGGGGCCGGCGATGCCAGAGCAGTGCCAGCCAGTTCATCTTCACGCACACCATCATCGTCAGCAGCAACGTCAGCCAACTCAGACCCTTAACCACCTGGGGCGCTGCCAGCAACATCGCGATGGCAGCACCGATCTTGATCATTTCCCAGAACATGAAGCGAAACACTGCATGGCCGAGCGCGCCCGAAACGTTGCTCAGATCCCGTGTCATGCCGCGCGCCAGCAAGGCACTCGGAACGACCACCGCTGCCGCACCGTACAGCGCCGACCAGGCCGCTGTGCCGCGCTGCGTAAAGGCCCAGACAAGGGCGCTGCACGCGAGCCCCGCTGCGGCTTGCACCGCGACGACACGCCATGGCGACAACGACGGATTAGCGCTGCGCCAGGCACTCGCTTGTTCCCGGGACCAGAGCTTGAACGACGCTTCATCTTCCCAGTCTGCGCCGGGCTTTGAAATTACCTTCATCGTCATACCGCCGTGGTCAAACGTCTGAATTGTCGCGGGCTGTGAAGGCATGCTGGAACGCCTTCGATTCTAAGGGAAAACCCGGCGCGCGTCAAGGTTATAGCCTTGTTTATGCAGCCAACGGTTGTTTATTGCTCCGGCCCGATGAAGCCTCAAGCCGCGTTGCGTCGGCGCGGATTCTGGTGCGCCAACCTTGCTGCCGGCTTGCACGCCTTCTCAGGTGGCGAAGTTCGCGGGCAGGCCGGCCACGTCGACGTCGAGGGCCAGTACGCAGCCAGCGTACGGCTGGTCGGCCAGTTCGGTGGCGGGCCGGTTGATGCGGGCGGTGGTGATGTACAGCGTGCTCAGGTCGGCGCCACCAAAACACGGCATCGTGGCGCAGCGCACCGGCAGCCGCACCTCACGCAACAGTTCGCCCTCGGGCGACAAGCGCAACAACCGCTGGCCTTCGTACATCGCGACCCAGTAACAGCCTTCCACATCCACCGCCGCGCCATCCGGCCGGCCGCCATAACTGGCCAGCGACTGCCCCGCTGCCTTGCCGGGAAAGCTCGCGAAGACGCGCCGGTTGCCGATCTTGCCGGAGGCAGGGTCGAAGTCGAACGCGTAGATGGTGTGCGCGGCGGTGTCGCTCCAGTACATCGTGCGGCCGTTCGGGCTCCAGGCCAGTCCATTCGAGACCGTGATGCCGTCGGCCCTGCGCACCAGCCGGTCGCGCACCAGGCAATGCAGCGACGCGAGCGGCGGCTTGCGCGGCTCGTAGATGGTGCCAACCCAGAAGCGACCCTGCGGGTCGCACTTGCCGTCGTTGAAGCGCTCGTTCAGCGGGTCATAGGGCGGCTCGGCCACACGCGTGCGCTCGCCGTTGCGCGCATCGAAGCGCCACAGTCCGTCGCGCATCGCGAGCAGCAGCGCACCATCGAGCATGGGTGCGAGGCTGGCCACGTCGGTGTCGAAATTCCAGTGGTCCAGTGCACCGGTGCGCGGGTCGAAGCGGTTCAGCCGGTGGCCGGGGATGTCGCAGTAATACAGCAACTGCTCGCGCGGGTGCCAGACGGGTGACTCGCCGAGCAGCGCGGCCGACGCCACGGCCACGCGCACATCGGCATCGGCGTCGGCGCCCGCAACTGCGGCAGCCATCACACCACCGCGATGTCGAGCTTCATCGAGGCCTCGAAGGTTTCACCCGGCGCCAGGCTGCGCAGGCCGTGCGCAGCGGGGTCGGCCATGTGGATCGCGTTCGAGACATGGCTGACCGGTTCGACGCAGAAGTAGTCTTTGTCCTGCGGGGTGAACACCACGAGGCGGTCGAGCGAGGAGCTGAGCTGCAGCGAGAACTTCTCGTCCCGGATGCGCGCCGGGCCCTTCCAGCCGTCGAAGCAGTTGTCGTAGGCCAGGTGCGACACATCGCTGTCGATGCCCGGCTGCGCGACCTTGCGGGTGGGCAACTGCGTGGCGTCTGAATCCCAGCGATCCGACAGTTCGATGTGCAGCCGGCTGCGCGCGCGTTTCGGAAAATACGGGTGCCAGCCCAGCCCGGCCGGCTGTGCCACTTCGGCGGTATTGGTGAACACCATCTGCACACTCATCGACTGCGGCGTGAGGGTGAAGTACTGGCGCGCCTCGAAGGCGAACGGCCAGTCGGCGTCGCCCGCATGCTGGTAGCCCAGCACCACTTCGAGCACGCTGCTGGAGATGATTTCCCAGGGCCGCTGCCAGCCCACGCCATGCACCGAATGCGGGTTGTCGCCGAAGTTCGGCTGGGTCGTGTAGTCGTGCCCTTTCCAGCGAAACTTCCGGTAGGCCAGGCGGTTCGAATACGGCAGCAGCGGGTAGCAGGCCGAGGGCCTGGACGCAGTCAGCGCGCCGGGTTCGACCGAACGCAGCACCGGCCAGTCGCCGTGCCAGAGGCCGGCGATGCAGCCGCCGAGGTCGGGGCGCAACGCCAGGCGCAAGGCCCCGGCATGAAGTTCAAACATTGGCTTCGATGATCCAGTCATGGCCCTCCCGGCGGATTGAAATGTTCATGTTCCCGGCCCGACCTGGCGGGTACAGCGAGCAACTGCCATCGTAAGCCCGGATCAATCGATCAGATCAGTCGAGCTCGGCCTTGAGGTAGTGCGCGCCCATGATCGGGTTGAAGTAGTACGGCGGAATCTCTTCGAAGCCCAGCAAGGCGTACAGGCCGCGGGCCGACTCCATGTCGTCGAGGGTGTCGAGCAGCATGACCGAGTAGCCTGCGCGGCGCGCCTCGTCGAGCAGGGCCTGCGCGAGCACACGCCCCAGACCGAAGCGGCGGAAGGCCGGCCGCACATACAGGCGTTTCATCTCGCAGGCGTTCGCGTAGTCGACATCGGCCAGCGCGCGCAGGCCGCCGCAACCGGCCAGCGCGCCGTCGACGAGGGCCAGCAGCAACTGGCCGGCCGGTGCGGCGTAGTCACCCGGCAGCGAGGCCAGTTCGGCTTCAAAGTTCTGGAAGCTCAGGTCGACATCGAGGCTGCGCGCGTACTCGCGCAACAGTTCGCGCGCCGGTGCCAGGTGGGGCTCGGC
>CANJKD010000223.1 GCA_947474415.1 Burkholderiales bacterium
ATGTCGATCACCATCGATTTGATGATCGACTCGCGCCGTTGGCGGGCTGCCTGCCAGCCACCCCATCGACGACCTCAGGCGGCCGCCAGGCTCATTCCACAGTGGAATGTGGCGCCCCGCTCCAGGCTCATACCTCATTGGACAAGACTTCGCCTTGACCCTCGCAGCCGGCCCCGCTACATTACTGACCCACCAGTCAGTATGAAAACCGCCCCTCATTTTCAAGGTGCTGCGCCTGCGCAGCCCGCGAATCCGACCCCGCTGATCCATGCGCGCCTGCGCCGCAAGGAGGCGCGGCCGCTGGAGCTTCTCGATGCCGCGCTGGCGTTGTTCGTCGAGCATGGCTTTGCGGCCACACGGATCGAAGACGTGGCGGCCCGCGCCGGCGTCTCGAAGGGCACGTTGTATCTGTACTTCCCCAGCAAGGAAGAGCTGCTGAAAGAGGTCATCCGCCACAAGGTGGTGAACCAGATCGCCGAAGGCATGGACGTGATTCGCCAGTTCGAGGGCAGTGCCGCTGAACTGTTCGCGGTGATGATTCGCCTGTGGTGGGAACGCATCGGCGAGACCCCGGCCGGCGGCATCGTGAAGCTGATGATGTGCGAGGTGCGAAACTTCCCAGAAATCGCACAGTTCTATGTCGATGAGGTCATCGCCCCGTCGAACCGGATGATGGCGCAGATGGTTCAGCGTGGCGTGGCCAGCGGCGAGTTTCGCCCTGTCGATGTGCAAAGGGTCGTCAGCGCACTGGTCGGCCCTCTCGTGTTCCTGGCGATGAACAAGCACTCCCTGGGCGCCTGCTCGGTGGGCCACCTGCTCGACGCGAAGTCGGTCATCGAGGCGCAGATCGATCTGGCATTGAACGGCCTGCTCGCGCCCTCGCTCCACCCACCCCACAAGACACCCAAAGGAAAGCAATGAAGCGCTGGTTGAAGTGGACCGTGCTCGTGCTGGTGGTGGCCGGCCTGGGCGCTTTGGCGCTGCGCACCGTGAAAGCCCGCCGCATGGCCGCTGCGGCTGCCGCGGCCCCGGCCTCGGCGCCCGCCGCTCTCGAACTCGGCCCCGCCGACGTCACCACCGCCCGCACCGGCGAACTCAGCCGCACCCTGCCTTTGTCGGGCGGTTTGAAGGCAGTGAACAGCGCCGTCGTGAAGGCGCGTGTTGCTGCCGAAGTGACGTCGCTCACGGTGCGTGAGGGCGATGTTGTGAAGGCCGGCCAGGTGATCGGCAAGCTCGACACCACCGAGTTCGAATGGCGCGTGCGCCAGGCCGAGCAGACCGCCATGTCGGCCCGCACCCAGTTCGACATCGCCCAGCGTGCGCTTGAAAACAACCGCGCCCTGGTGGCGAAGGGCTTCATCTCGCCCACCGGCCTAGAAACCTCGGTCTCGACCGAGGCCGGCGCGCAAGCCGCCTACCAGGCCGCCCTGGCGGCCACCGAACTGGCCCGCAAGTCGCGCGCCGATGCGGTGCTGGTGGCGCCCATCAACGGCATCGTCGCGCAGCGGCTGGTGCAGCCCGGCGAACGCGTGCCGGTCGATGCCCGGCTGGTCGAGATCGTCGACCTGAGCCAACTCGAGCTCGAAGCGGCCGTGGCGCCTGAAGACGTGGGCGGCGTGCAGGTCGGCCAGACGGCGCGCCTGACCATCGACGGCATCAAAGAGCCGGCGCGCGCCAGGGTGGTTCGCATCAACCCGAGCACCCAGGCCGGCACGCGCGCGGTGATGGTGTACCTCGCGCTGCAGCCGCAGCCCGGCCTGCGCCAGGGCCTGTTCGGACGCGGCAGCATCGAACTGCAGCGCAAGACCACGCTGGTGGTGCCGGTGTCGGCGGTGCGTGTCGACCAGGCCCGGCCCTACGTGCTGGCGGTGGCGGGCGGCAAGGTCGAACGGCGCGCGGTCACGCTCGGCGCCCGCGGCGACGCAGCCATCGACGGCGCCCTCGACAGCGCCGTCGAAGTGACCGGCGGCATTGCCGAAGGCACGCTGCTGCTGCGCGGCACGGTGGGTGTCTTGCGTGACGGCACCCAGGTGAAGGTAGTGGCACAGGCCAAGGCGCCTGAATCTCCGGCAGCGGCCGTGGCCACTGCGGCCCAGGCCTCAGCGGCGCGCTGACCATGTGGTTCACCCGCGTCTCCATCGGCAACCCGGTGATGGCCGTGATGGTCATGCTGGCGTTCGTCGTGCTCGGCCTGTTCAGCTACCAGCGCCTGTCGGTCGACCAGTTCCCGAACATCGACTTTCCGACCGTTGTGATCGCGATGGACTACCCCGGCGCCTCGCCCCAGATTGTCGAGAGCGAGGTCACGAAGAAAGTCGAGGAGGCGGTCAACACGGTCGCGGGCATCAGCGCCCTGTATTCGCGCTCATACGAAGGCACCTCGGTCGTCATCGTCGAGTTCAACCTCGATGTCGATGGCCGCCGAGCCGCCGAAGACGTGCGCGAAAAGGTTGCCCTGATCCGCCCGCTGCTGCGCGACGAAGTGAAAGACCCGCGCATCTCGCGCTTCGACCCGCAGAGCGTACCGATCTTCAACGTCGCGGTGCTCTCGCCCGACGGCACGAAGAGTGCGCAGGAGCTGACCACCTGGGCCTCGCAGGTGCTGCTGAAGAAGCTCGAGAACGTGCGCGGCGTGGGCTCGGTCAGCGTCGTCGGCGGCGTCAGCCGCCAGATCAACCTGTATGTGAAGCCGGCTGCGCTCGACGCGCTGGGCATCAGCGTCGACCAGGTCGTGGCCGCGGTGAAGAGCGAGAACCAGGAACTGCCGCTGGGCTCGATCCGTTCGCACGAACAGGAGCGCGTGGTGCAGATCAACGCGCGGCTGAAGCGGCCGGAAGACTTCCGCGACATCGTGGTCGCGCGCCGCGGGTCTTTGGGCGGCGCCGGCGACGCCACGGGCAATGCCGTGAAGCTGTGGCAAGTGGCCGATGTGGTCGACGGCCCGCAAGAGATCGACAGCCTCGCGCTCTACAACGGCAAGCGCACGGTGCTGCTCAGCGTGCAGAAGTCGCAGGGCGAAAACACCATCGAGGTCGTCGATGGGCTGCGCAAGGCGCTGGCGGAGGCCGAGGCCATCACGCCACCAGGCATCACTGCCTCCGTGAACCGCGACAACTCGCGTTCGATTCGCGTCTCGGTCGCGAACGTCAAGCGCACGCTGTTCGAAGGCGCGGCGCTGACCATCCTGATCGTCTTCCTATTCCTGAACTCGTGGCGCTCCACCGTCATCACCGGCCTCACGCTGCCGATCGCGCTGATCGGCACCTTCCTGTTCATGTACGCCTTCGGCTTCACCATCAACAGCATCACGATGATGGCGCTGAGCCTGAGCGTGGGCCTGCTCATCGACGACGCCATCGTGGTGCGCGAGAACATCGTGCGCCATATGCAGATGGGCAAGAGCGCTCACCAGGCCGCGCTCGATGGCACCAACGAGATCGGCCTGGCGGTGCTGGCCACCACACTGTCGATCGTGGCGGTGTTCTTGCCGATCGGTTTCATGGGTGGCATCGTCGGCAAGTTCTTCCACGAGTTCGGCCTGACCATCGTCGCGGCGGTGCTGATCTCGATGTTCGTCAGCTTCACGCTTGACCCGATGCTGTCCAGCATCTGGCACGACCCGCAGGCCCACGGCACGCGCCGCGACGGCCCGCCCGTCACGCTGTACGACAAGACCATCGGCCGCGTCACCCACCTGTTCGACAGGCTCACCGAGGCGCTGTCGCGGGCCTACCAGCAGATCCTCGGCTGGTCGCTCAAGAACAAGCTCGCCACGCTGCTGATCGCCTTCGCCACATTTGCCTGCAGCTTCTTCGTCATCCCGCTGCTCGGTGCCGAGTTCGTGCCCAAGGCCGACTTTTCCGAGACCCAGCTCAACTTCTACACGCCGGTCGGCTCGTCGCTCGAACTCACCGAGGCGCGCGCGAAGCAGATCGACGCCGCTTTGCGTGAGCTGCCCGAAGTGCAGTACACCGTGACCACGATCAACAGCGGACAGGCGGCCGGCAAAATCTATGGCGCAGTCTACGTCCGGCTTGTCGACCGCCAGTTCCGCACGCGCTCGATCGACCAGATGGCGGTGCCGCTGCGCGCCCGGCTGGCGAGCATTCCCGGCATCACCATCACCAACATCGGCGTCACCGACCTGGGCGGGGGCAAGAGCCTGCAGTTCTCGGTGCAGGGCACCGACCTGGCCGAGTTGGAGCGCCTGTCGCGCCTGATCACCCCGAAGCTGCAGGCCATCCCCGGCCTGATCGACCTCGACAGCACGCTCAAGCCCGACAAGCCCACTGTGGCCATCGAGGTGAAGCGCGACGCCGCCTCTGACGTCGGCCTGAACGTCAACGCGCTCTCGACCAGCCTGCGCACCATGGTGGCCGGCGCCACGGTCGGCAACTGGCGCGCCCCTGACGGCGAGAACTACGACGTCAACGTGCGCCTCACGCCGGCCGGCCGCGATGCGCTGGGCGACCTGCAGCGCCTGCCGATCACCGTGGCCGCCGCTGCCGACGGCTCGCCGCGCGTCGTGCGGCTGTCGCAGGTGGCCGACGTGACGCCCTCGACCGGGCCCAACCAGATCAACCGCCGCGACCTCAACCGCGAGATCAACATCGACGCCAACGCCTTCGGGCGCAGCTCGGGCGAGGTCTCGGCCGAGATCCGCAAGGTGCTGGACGGCGTGGCCTGGCCGCCCGGCTACCGCTACAGCTTCGGCGGCTCGACCAAGAACATGAACGAGTCCTTCGCCTACGCGGTCGGCGCGCTGGGCCTGGCGGTGGTCTTCATCTACATGATCCTGGCCAGCCAGTTCAAGAGCTTTTTGCAGCCGCTGGCGCTGATGACCGCGTTGCCGCTGACGCTGATCGGCGTGGTGCTGGCGCTGATGATGTTCAAGTCCACGCTGTCGATGTTTTCGGTGATTGGCGTCATCATGCTGATGGGCCTGGTGACCAAGAACGCCATTTTGCTGGTCGACTTTGCGATCCGGGCCCGGGAAGACGGCATGGACCGCAGCGACGCCCTGCTGTTGGCGGCCAAGGTGCGGCTGCGCCCTATCCTGATGACCACGCTGGCCATGATCTTCGGCATGGTGCCGCTGGCCTTTGCCCTGACCGAGGGCTCGGAAATGCGCGCCCCGATGGGGCAGGCCGTGATCGGTGGTGTCATCACCTCCTCGTTGCTGACCCTGGTGGTGGTGCCAGGGGTCTACTGTTACATGGATGATCTCGCGCAAGGGCTGCGCCGGCGTTGGCAAACAGGCGTCCAAGCCGATGCAGGCACTGGCGGCTAAAATCAAAAAAACGGCTCACCGCACCCCCTGGAGTA
>CANJKD010000224.1 GCA_947474415.1 Burkholderiales bacterium
CGCCGGAGAGGGTTTCGCAACCTTCGCACGGGCATGCGATTTCTTCTTTACGGGTGAATCTTGGGTCGCACCGGCGACAGCCGGCAAAGCGACTAACACCACCATCAGGGCCAACATCCCACTTGTCAGTCTTTTTTTGATCGATGCCACAGGAATCCCTTTTCGCCCAGTGCGCAGAGTTTATGTGAAACAAAAAAAGCGCGCAAGATCAAAAACTTACGCGCTTTTCCTCAAGTTGTGACTTGATAGTGGTCAGGCCGCTTTGAATTTCACCCTTGAGCTGCGACGCGCTCAATCTTGCTGTGCAACTTGTTCAACGCGGAAAGGTAGGCCTTTGCCGACGCCACGACGATGTCCGGGTCCGCACCCACGCCATTCACAACCCGGCCGCCGTGTTGCAGCCGCACCGTGACTTCGCCTTGCGATTCTGTGCTGCCGGACGTGATGGCATTGACCGAATAGAGAAGCATTTCCGCCCCGGTTTGCAAGCGCGATTCGATTGCCTTCAGACTTGCATCGACCGGCCCGTTGCCGTCGCTTTCGGCATGGTGCTCAAGCTCTCCGGCGGCAAAAACCACGGTTGCATGCGGCCGCTCACCCGTTTCAGAGTGCTGCGAGAGCGCCAGAAGGCGATAGTGTTCGTGTTCGGCCGTGACCGATTCGTCCATCACCAGCGCGACGATGTCTTCGTCGAAGATATCGCTCTTGCGGTCGGCCAGTTCCTTGAACTTCGCGAAGGCGGCGTTGATTTCGGCTTCCGACGCCATCTCGATGCCGAGATCCTTGAGCCGCTGTTTGAAGGCATTGCGGCCCGACAACTTGCCCAGCACGATCTTGTTGGTCGCCCAGCCCACGTCTTCGGCACGCATGATCTCGTAGGTGTCGCGCGCCTTGAGCACACCGTCTTGGTGGATACCCGAAGCATGCGCGAAGGCGTTCGCACCGACCACTGCCTTGTTCGGCTGAACCACGAACCCGGTCGTTTGTGCCACCAGGCGTGACAGGGCCAGGATCTGCGTGGTGTCGATGGCCACGTCCAGGTTGAAGTAGTCTCGCCGCGTTTTCACCGCCATCACCACCTCTTCCAGCGAGCAGTTGCCCGCCCGCTCGCCAAGGCCGTTGATGGTGCATTCAACCTGACGCGCACCACCGATGGTGACGCCCGCCAGCGAGTTCGCCACCGCCATGCCGAGATCGTTGTGGCAGTGCACCGACCAGATCGCCTTGTCGGCGTTCGGAATACGGGTGCGCAAGTCGAGGATGAACTTGCCGTACAGCTC
Source organism: Burkholderiales bacterium (assembly GCA_947474415.1). GTDB lineage: Bacteria > Pseudomonadota > Gammaproteobacteria > Burkholderiales > Burkholderiaceae_C > LMDS01. Next base: position 1,281 of record CANJKD010000224.1, read on the forward strand.
GGGGATTGCGTAGCCGACGGTGTCGGGAACGTTGATGGTGGTGGCGCCTTCGGCGATCACGGCTTCGAGCACGCGGCACAGGAAGTCTGGGTCGGAGCGGTAGCCGTCTTCTGGCGAAAACTCGACGTCACCCGACAGGTTGCGTGCGAAACGCGTCGCCAGCTTCGCCTGCTCGAACACCTGCTCCGGCGTCATGCGCAGCTTCTTCTCCATGTGCAAGGCGCTGGTGGCCAGGAACAGGTGGATACGCGTGGAAGCGCCGCCATGCAAGGCCTCGGCCGCACGGGAAATGTCGCGGTCGTTGGCGCGCGCGAGCGAGCAGATCGTGCTGTCCTTGATCGCATGCGCGATGGCCTTCACGCATTCGAAGTCGCCGTTCGACGAGGCCGCGAAACCAGCCTCGATCACGTCGACCTTCAGGCGCTCGAGCTGGCGCGCGATGCGCAGCTTTTCGTCCTTGGTCATCGAGGCGCCGGGCGACTGTTCGCCGTCGCGCAGGGTGGTGTCGAAAATGATCAGCTTGTCAGCCATTTGATTGCTCCGAAGGTTTGGGCGGAATGTCGGGTGGGAATCTTGAATGCGTGTGAGATCAGTGCAGCGACATGGCAGGCTTTCAGTGGATTCGCACCTGCAGCACAGAAATGACAAACGGCCCGCTGCAGGTTGCATACGGGCCGTTGAAATCAGAACGTGTGGACGTGCGTGACTAGCGAACCCGTGATTCCCCTAGGGCTAGCAGCAGCGCGATGGCAAGCACGAAATTCATGGGCCGTAATGTAGCACGAGCGCTCAACGGTGCAGGCCTTGTTCGTCAGGGTCGTCAGTCGATATGGCAATCACGCTGACACGCTTGCCCTTCATCTTGCGCCACACATACACGCCGTAGCCCGACAGCCCGTAGACGCAAAAGATCAGGAACAGCGCCCGCGGCGGGTGCAAGGCCACCAGCGCGATCCCAAGCGCGATCGCGACAATCACCACGAAGGGCACGGTGCGCTTGCTGCCCACCACCTTGAAGCTGTAAAACGGCACGTTGGTCACCATCGTCAGCCCCGAGTACATCGTGACGACGAACGTGACGCCAACCAACCAATCGATGTGCGAGACCGCTTTGAAGCCGGCGTCATCCATCACCCAGATCAAACCCATCACCATCGCCGCCGCCGCCGGGCTCGGCAGGCCTTGAAAGAAACGCTTGTCGACGATGCCGATATTGGTGTTGAAGCGTGCCAGGCGCATGGCCGCACAGGCGATGTACACGAAGGCCGGAACCCAGCCCACCTTGCCCATGTCCTTGAAAGCCCATTCGAAGACGATCAGGGCCGGCGCAGCGCCGAAGCTGACCATGTCGCACAGGCTGTCCATCTGCTCGCCGAACGCGCTCTGCGAGTTCGTCATGCGCGCCACGCGGCCGTCCATGCTGTCGAGCACCGCAGCGCAGAAAATGCCAATGCAGGCCACGTCGAAGTGGCCGTTCATCGCCATCACGATCGAGTAGAAGCCTGCAAAGAGCGCCGCCAGCGTGATGCCGTTCGGCAGGATGTAGATGCCCTTGCGGCGTGGGCGCGGCGCAACTTCGGTCGCGTCTTCATCCTCGTCGTCGTTTAGGCGGTTCATGGCCGAAAGGATACCCCACAAAAAACGCCGCGAGGCGAACCCTGCGGCCTTCGGCAGTCATGAGCCGCCGTGTGGGGCGACCCACGAGTGGCTTCAGTCCGTCCACTTGCACAGGGGCCGCGCCAGTCGCTGGCAGACGCCAGTGCCTTCGCCAGCCACAAGACGCGTCGGCGAGCCCCTTCGCGCGGGCTCAACCCTTCCGGGCCTGGTGTCCGGGCTCAGTTCTTCGACTGGTCGACGAGCCGGTTCTTCTTGATCCACGGCATCATCGCGCGCAGTTGTTCGCCCACCACCTCGATCGGGTGCTCGGCCGTCAGGCGGCGGCGCGACAGCAGCGTCGGCGCGCCGGCGCGGTTCTCGATGATGAAGCTCTTCGCGTACTCGCCGGTCTGGATGTCCTTGAGCACCTGCTTCATCGCCTTCTTGGTTTCGTCGGTGACGATCTTCGGGCCGGTCACGTACTCGCCGTATTCAGCATTGTTCGAGATCGAGTAATTCATGTTGGCGATACCGCCTTCGTAAATCAGGTCGACGATCAGCTTCAGCTCGTGCAGGCACTCAAAGTAGGCCATCTCGGGCGCGTAGCCGGCTTCGGTCAGCGTCTCGAAGCCAGCCTTGATCAGTTCGACCGCGCCGCCGCACAGAACAGCCTGCTCTCCGAACAGGTCGGTCTCGGTCTCTTCGCGGAAGTTGGTCTCGATCACACCGGCCTTGCCACCGCCGTTCGCAGCCGCATAGCTCAATGCCAGGTCACGCGCCTTGCCGGTCTTGTCTGCATGCACGGCGATCAGATGCGGTACGCCGCCGCCCTGGGTGTAGGTGGAACGCACGGTATGGCCGGGGGCCTTGGGTGCCACCATCCACACGTCGAGGTCAGCGCGCGGCACAACCTGGCCATAGTGCACGTTGAAGCCGTGCGCGAACGCCAGCGAAGCGCCCTGCTTGATGTTTGGCTCAACATCATTCTTGTAGACCGTGGCGATCTGTTCGTCGGGCAGCAGCATCATCACGACATCGGCCTGCTTGACGGCATCAGCCACTTCGGCGACCTTCAGCCCGGCTTGTTCGGCCTTTGCCCATGATGGCCCGCCCTTGCGCACACCGACCGTGACATTCACACCGCTGTCGTTCAGGTTCTGTGCATGCGCATGGCCCTGCGAACCGTAGCCGATGATCGCGACGTTCTTGCCCTTCACCAAGCTCAGGTCAGCGTCTTTGTCGTAGTAAACCTTCATGTCTATCTCCTTGAAGAAATGGTCGATGCGGGGTTGGGTGCGCCGGGCGCGCGGCCCGTGCCCCCGGGGGCTCAATTCAAACTCTCAGGATGCGCTCGCCACGACCGATCCCACTTGTGCCGGTGCGCACGGTTTCAAGAATGGCGGCACGGTCGATGGCCTCCAGGAAGGCATCGAGCTTACTCATGTCGCCGGTCAGTTCGATGGTGTAACTCTTCTCGGTCACGTCGATGATGCGGCCACGGAAGATGTCGACCATGCGCTTCATCTCTTCGCGCTCCTTGCCGACGGCGCGCACCTTGATGAGCATGAGTTCGCGCTCGGTGAATGCGCCTTCGGTCAGGTCGACCACCTTCACGACCTCGATCAGGCGGTTCAGGTGCTTGGTGATCTGCTCGATCACCTCGTCAGACCCGGTGGTGACGATGGTCATGCGCGAAAGCGAAGCGTCTTCGGTCGGGGCCACGGTCAGGCTCTCGATGTTGTAGCCGCGCGCGGAAAAAAGCGCGACCACACGCGACAAGGCACCAGGCTCGTTTTCGAGGAGCAGGGCAATGATGTGTTTCATGGTTGATGTGACGCGCTCTTCAGGCCGACGGCGGTAACCGGCGTCCCTTGGCCACGTTGTCTCGGTTGAATTGAAAGATAAGTCGAATCGGTCGAAGGTGTTCAGCGCGTCCGAAAGGCGAACGACCAAGGCGCTGTAACGCCCTGCCCTCCGCCTGCCATTTCACACTTCACAGATCTTCGGACCCCAGCAGCATCTCCGAGATGCCCTTGCCCGCCTGCACCATCGGCCAGACGTTCTCGGTCGGATCGGTGCGGATGTCGAGGAACACGGTGCGGTCCTTGAGGCGAATGGCCTCGCGCAGCGCACCTTCCACATCCGACGGCTTCTCGACCTTCAGCCCAACATGGCCGTAAGCCTCGGCGAGTTTCACGAAGTCGGGCAGGGCATCCATGTAGCTGTGCGAATAGCGGCCGCCGTAGTCGATCTGCTGCCACTGCCGCACCATGCCGAGGTAGCGGTTGTTCAACGACACGATCTTGACCGGGGTCTTGTACTGCAGGCAGGTGGAGAGTTCCTGGATGCACATCTGGATCGAGCCCTCGCCGGTGATGCAGAACACGTCCGCATCCGGCTTGGCCATCTTGATGCCCATCGCG
>CANJKD010000225.1 GCA_947474415.1 Burkholderiales bacterium
AACATGCAGGCGCGCAGCCGGCAAGAGAAACTGGCCGCCATGGGCCGGGTGTCGGCAGGCATTGCGCACGAGATCCGCAACCCGCTTGCGGCCATCGCACAGGCCAACGCCTTGCTCGCCGAAGACAGCACCGACCCGGCGCAACGCCGGCTGATGAAGATGGTCAACGACAACGTCGAACGCCTAAAGCGCATCGTCGACGACGTGATGGAAGTGGCCCCGGGCGTGGCGCCCGAGGTGGGCGTCATCGATGCCGCAGAACAGGTGGCCACGGTGTGCGAAGAGTGGGCGCGCTCATTGGGCATTGTCCTTGACGACAGGGCCGTATTACGGGTCGACATCCCGAGAGAGCCGGTGGGCGTTCAGTTCGACGCGGAGCACTTGAGGCGCGTGCTCGTCAACCTGCTCGACAACGCGCGTCGCCATGCCAGCGATGTGCCCGGTGCGATTCATTTGCGGCTCGACTCGCGGCGCGACGACCTGGCTTTCCTGAGCATCGCCAGCGACGGCGATCCGATTCCGCCTGACGTCGAGCCCTACCTGTTTGAGCCGTTTTTCTCGACCCGAAGCCGTGGTACCGGGCTGGGCCTGTATATTTGCCGCGAGCTGTGCGAACGATATGGCGCGAGCATCGATTACCGGGTTCGCGCCGCCGGTGAAGCGCAACGCAACGAGTTCTATGTCGACATGCGGCGCAGGTCTCTTGGCCCTGCCGATGCCAGACTTCATCCGAGCCCATGACAAACGCTTCGCACTTCAGTCTTCTGGTCGTCGACGACGAACCCGACCTGCGCACCCTCTATGAGCTGACCTTGCTTCGCGAGGGCTATGACATCGAGACCGCCGGCACCGTGCAAGAGGCCATGCTGCACCTGAAGGACCGCACCTACAGCGCCGTCATCACCGACATGCGCCTGCCCGACGGCACCGGTCTCGAACTGCTGCGCTGGCTAGAAGCATTGGGGCGGCGCGAGAAGGCAATCGTCATCACCGCCTATGGGTCGGCCGAGAACGCGGTGGAAGCCCTCAAGGCGGGGGCCTTCGATTACCTGACCAAGCCGGTTGATCTGAAGCAGTTCCGGGCGGTGGTGGCTTCAGCCCTGGGCCGTTCCGGCGCAGCCCCGTTGCCCACTGTGGACCCTGCCAGCCTGCCATCGGAATATGGCGGTCCGCCCGCGCCGCGGCCGATTCGCGTCTTGGTGATTGCGCCGCCTCCCGAGACTCCGGTGAGCCGTGCGCTGGCGCGCATGGCGGGACAGTCGGCGGCCATGGTGCAGGTGCGGACCCTGGTCGACAAGGTGTCGCGCAGCATGGCGCCTGTCCTTGTCACCGGCGAGTCCGGCACCGGCAAGGAATTGGTTGCGCGGGCGATCCATGAAGTCAGCGTGCGCGCCGGGCAGCCGTTCATTGCCGTGAACTGCAGTGCGATTCCCGAACAGTTGCTCGAAGCCGAGTTCTTCGGCTACCGCAAGGGCGCGTTCACCGGAGCCATGGAAGATCGGGAAGGGTTTTTCCAGGCGGCCAATGGCGGCACCCTGTTGCTTGACGAGATCGGTGACCTGCCATTGCCGATGCAATCGAAGCTGCTTCGGGCCATACAAGAGCGCTCCGTCCGGCCGGTCGGCGCAGTGAATGAAATACCGGTCAATGTGCGGCTGCTCAGTGCGACCCACAAGGACCTTGCTGCCGAAGTCCATGCCGGGCAGTTCCGCCAGGATCTGTACTACAGGTTGAACGTGATACAGATCCGTGTGCCGCCCTTGCGTGAGCGCATTGAAGATCTGGTCGCGATCAGCGAGCGGGTGCTTGAGAACATTGCCCGGGAGGCGGGCGTGTCGACGCCGCCGCGCCTGACCCAAGACGCCCTCGTGCATTTGCAGCGCTACCCGTTTCCCGGCAATGTTCGCGAGCTGGAGAACTTGCTGCATCGGGCCGTGGCGCTGTCGGGCGGTGAGGGCATCGACGTCTTTGACCTCGGGTTGCCCGAAACGGTATTCACCGACAGCGCAGCACAGGAACTCGACCTCATCACCGGAAACACGCATGGAGATGTGTTGAAGGCGTTGCGCGAACATGTCACGACGCTGCCGGTCGAGCCGGACCTGCCAGACGACCTTGAGCGGCACCTCGATGAGGTGGAGCGTGACATTCTGGTTCGGGCTCTTGAGCGGCACCGCTGCAACCGCACGGCGGCTGGCGCGAGCCTTGGGCTTTCGCTGCGGCAGATGCGCTACCGGATGGCGCGGCTTGGCGTGAACGTGGGTGGGGATACCGGTGGAGCGGGTGCGGGCGATTCAACCGACTGACGTGGCCCATGCGCCGGTCTGGACGGAGGGCTGGTTGGGTCGGGCGAGGCCTTGCCCGTCGCCTAATTTCGGCCCACGCCCGGCTGGCACGTTGATCGATCTGGTGGTGATCCATTCCATCAGTTTGCCGCCTGGGGAATACGGTGGCGACGCCATCGAACAATTGTTCCTGAACCGGCTCGACTGGGACGCACACCCCTACTACGACCACCTGAGGGGCCTCGAGGTCTCTGCGCACTTTGTGGTTCAAAGAGGCGGCGCGTTGCTGCAGTTTGTCTCGTGCGACCAGCGCGCCTGGCATGCGGGCGCGTCCGAGTGGCGTGGTCGCCCGGGCTGCAATGATTACTCCATCGGAATCGAGCTCGAAGGGCTTGACGGTGGGCGCTTCGAGCCGGCGCAGTATCGCGTGCTCGCTGACCTTCTGCGTGACATTGCGCGTCGCTATCCGGTCACTTCGGTTGCCGGCCACGAGCACGTTGCGGTCGGCCGCAAGCAAGACCCCGGTCCGGGGTTTGACTGGTTGCGGCTGATGTCGATGCTGGACTTTCCAACGCGCTGCTTTCCGGCATCTGTGCTTGGCCCGGGTTGACTGGCACACCGTGCCGCCGGTGTTTCAGGTGTCGGACGAGCGCTGACCCGGGCCGCCGGATTGCCGCAGTGCAACGCGTTCGCCGAGCCCGTCGCGCTGACGAGGTCATAAGGGTTCATACGCTACATCTAGTGCTTGAAGGTCGATCAGACCCCAGATATAGTGTCTCCACATGATATCCTTCAACGTCTCGATTTGCTCTTCGTGGTTCGCAAAGCGTGGTGTATTTTTCGGTAAGAAGCCGCCTCGCTTCAGTTCGGGGCGCACGGTTCCGCAGTGTGCTCGTACCGGTGACACAACGCGCTTGTCGATGTGAGCAATTTGGTCGGTGTCCGGTGATCGTTGGTGAGGTGCTCGGAGACTTCGCTCGGTTTCTGTCCAGCAAGCTCGCAGCGTCTGCACATCGCCGCCAGGCGGCACGTCGAAGAGATGAACCCATGACTGTGAAAGTGTCATACCCAATTTCAGAGGCCCCTCATGCAAACCGTTTCAACTTCCGTTTCAACCATCTCTTCAATCGCGCATCAGGTGTCAGGCACCGGGTCGGCTGTGTCCGTCTATCAGGGCTATCAAATCATCCGCCGCAATGGCGCCGTGGTTTCGTTCGAGCCGAACAAGATCGCGGTTGCCTTGATGAAGGCGTTTCTTGCGGTGCACGGGACGCAGGGTGCCGCCTCTGCCAGCGTTCGCGAAACCGTAGACGGGTTGACCGAGTCGGTGGTACGCGCACTGTTGCGGGCGCGCCCTGGTGGCGGAACATTTCACATTGAGGACGTTCAGGATCAGGTCGAACTGGGACTGATGCGCAGCGGTCACCATGAGGTGGCACGCGCCTATGTTCTCTACCGCGAGCGACGCACGCAGGAGCGCGCGAAGCAGGGGCAGCCGAAAGTGGCGGCCGAGCCTGCGCTCACGGTCATTGATCGCGGGCAGCGCTTGCCTCTGGACCTGGCGCGGCTCAGTGCAGTGATCGAGTCTGCGTGCGCAGGGCTTGGCGCCGAGGTCAAGCCCGAGCCGATCCTGGCCGAGACCAAGCGCAACCTCTATGACGGGGTTCCGATCGACGAAGTGCACAAGGCATCGATTCTTGCTGCCCGCACCCTGATCGAGAAGGACCCTGGCTACACGCGTGCGACGGCCCGTCTTCTGTTGCACACGATTCGCCGCGAGATCCTGGGCGAAGAACTGCTGCATGCCGACATGCTGACCCGCTATGGCGAGTACTTTCCGGGCTTTATCAAAAAGGGCGTGCAAGCTGAATTGCTCGACGACAAGCTCTTGCAGTATGACCTTGCGCGGCTGGGCTCGGCGCTGAACGCTGATCGCGATCTGCAGTTCGACTACCTGGGCCTGCAGACTCTGTACGACCGTTACTTCTTGCACATCGACGAAGTGCGCATCGAATTGCCGCAGGCGTTCTTCATGCGCGTGGCGATGGGCCTGGCGTTGAACGAGGTTGATCGCGAGGCCCGTGCGATCGAGTTCTACGAAGTGTTGTCGAGCTTCGATTTCATGAGCAGTACGCCTACGCTGTTCAACGCCGGCACGCGCCGTTCGCAGCTTTCGAGTTGCTATCTGACCACCGTGGCCGACGACCTCGATGGCATCTACGAAGCCCTGAAAGAGAATGCACTGCTGTCCAAGTTCGCAGGAGGGCTTGGCAATGATTGGACCAACGTGCGTGCCTTGGGCAGCCACATCAAGGGCACGAATGGCAAGAGCCAGGGTGTCGTGCCCTTTCTCAAGGTCGTGAACGACACTGCAGTGGCGGTGAACCAGGGAGGCAAGCGCAAGGGTGCGGTTTGCGCCTATCTGGAAAGCTGGCACCTCGATCTGGAAGAGTTCCTGGAGTTGCGCAAGAACACCGGCGATGACCGCCGGCGCACGCACGACATGAACACCGCGAACTGGGTTCCCGACCTGTTCATGAAGCGCGTCATGGAGGGGGGTGACTGGACGCTGTTTTCGCCGAGCTCCTGCCCGGACCTGCACGACAAATTCGGTAAGGCGTTCGAGGTCGCGTACACCGGCTACGAAGCGAAGGCCGGACGCGGCGAGATCAAGCTGTTCAAGACCATTCCGGCGAAAGACCTGTGGCGCAAGATGCTCTCGATGTTGTTCGAGACCGGCCATCCGTGGATCACCTTCAAGGACGCGTGTAATGTGCGCTCGCCGCAGCAGCATGTGGGCGTGGTGCACTCGAGCAATCTGTGCACCGAAATTACGCTGAATACCAGTGAGACCGAGATTGCGGTTTGCAACCTGGGCTCCGTCAACCTGGTGCACCACCTGACCGACGGAGCCGATGGCAACAGGAAAATCGATCATGTGAAGCTGAAGAAGACGGTGTCGACCGCGATGCGCATGCTCGACAACGTGATCGACATCAACTACTACGCCGT
>CANJKD010000226.1 GCA_947474415.1 Burkholderiales bacterium
AGCAGGTGCAGCAGGTCGAATTCGGTACTCGTCAGCTCCACCGGCTGGCCCTGGCGCTGCACGCTGCGCGTGACCGGGTCCACGGTCAGCCCGTCAAAGCGCAGCGGGCCGGCGGGGGCCACAGCTGCGGCAGGCGTGGCGCTGCGCCGGCGCAGCACGGTCTGCACGCGGGCCACGAGTTCGCGCGGCTCGAAGGGTTTGGGCAGGTAGTCGTCGGCACCGAGTTCGAGCCCGACGATGCGGTCCATCGGCTCACCGCGCGCCGTCAGCATCAGCAAGGGAAGGTGGCGGGTGCGCGCCTCGGCGCGCAGTTCGCGGCAGAGGTCGAGGCCATCGCCGTCGGGCAGCATCAGGTCGAGCACGAGCGCGTCGAACGAATCCGTCGCGAGGCGGGCCCGGCCGGCCGCCAGCGAACCCGCAATCTCGACCTCGAAACCCGATGGTCGAAGGTAGTCGGCCACCATCGTGGCGAGGCGAGCATCGTCATCGATCAGCAGCAAGCGGGCGGTGGCGGCGTGTGCGCCCGGTGCGTGGCCGAATGACATCGTCGTACTCCAGGGTGATCGGTCTGACGAAACGCCAGCCGGCGCGGCGGCCCCGGCCGCCTTCATGGCTTGGGCTTCTCGCCGTGTTCGTCGTGCTCGCCCTGCATGCGATGCATGCGATCCGGCATCGCCGCCTGGCGCTGCCTCATGCGCTCGCCGAGCTTGGCGCGCTGCTCGGGCGTCAAGACCTTGCCGACATCGAGCATGGCCAGCAGCATGCGCTTGCTGGCCTGGTCGTGCTGGGCCAGCATCTGCTGCCGCACCGACTCGGCGGCGGCCGCGTCGATCATGGGCGCCACACAGATCTGCTGGGCCTTTTCATGCAGGCTGCGGCTCGCTTCGTGCTGCGCCTTCAGGTCGACCGCCGCAGTTTGCGCGATTTGCCTGACCTGGCTGCGCTGGGCTTCGGTGGCGTCCAGGCCATCGAGCAGGTGGTCAACCGCGCGCGCGATGTGCTCGGGCGGGCCATTGAACATCATCATGCCGGGCCCAACGCCGCCGCTTCCCATGCTGCGGCCATGGCCCTGGGCGTGCGCCGAACCTGCCGCCGCTGCAGCCACCACGACCAGCATGCCGGCCGTCATCCAATGCATCAGGCGCATGCGCGCCGGACCGGTCGATTTGTCAAGGCCTGCTTGAACCATCATGAACTCCTGGTTCGGGCCCCAAAGCCCGAGCAGTGAATGGTCGGCGCAGAGAGTGAATGAGGCTTGACTGCCCCGTAAAGTTCTGTGAACCGGCCTGCAGGCAGTCTGGTCAGTCATGTCAGCAGCGGGTTCATCAGCGCAACAACGGAAACGACGGAAGCAGTTTAGCGATCACGAGCGCGCCGAGCGCCAGCACACCGAGCGCCGCCGCAGGCAGCGAGGCCAAGCCGCAACGCGGCGGTGCCGACGGCCGTCTCGTGTTCGTCGACGCCGTGTGGAAGCCCGACGCCGCAGAGAGATCGGAGTACCCCGTGAACTCAGAAGGGCGCTCGTCGACGGGCTCGGCGTCCCCGTCATGGATTTGGGTGGACTGGATTTTCATGCTGCCATTGTTGGCTGCGGCACCACGGCGCCGCAGCCCGCGATTCAGGGGTTGCAGCCACGCCGCCGCGCGCACCGTGAACAATTACCGGGCGCGGTCTGCGACCGTTCTCATCCAGCCATGCCGGACACAAATGATGTGCTTTCGTCAACAGTCGGCAGAATGCGTGCCGACGGCCGCTGTCAGGGGTTGGCCGGGAAGTCACACTTGTGCGCCAAACTTCGGGCCAGTATCGGCAAGATCGCCGGACGCCCCAGCGCAGCACGAATCACAGCCGGAACCAGGAACGACAGATGATCAGAATCGCCTCAGCCGCATTGGCCGCATGCCTCATCGCCGGGTGTACCTCCAGCCGCCCGCCCCTGCCCACCGATGCGGTGGTTCGCACGACGGCGCCGCGCAACCATGAATCGGCGATCACCAATTATTTCGATGCCACCGTGCGCGGCCTCGACCCGAACCGCGAACTGGTCATCGGCACGCCGCAGCGCGGCGCCTGCCCGATGGGCGCCAACACCGGCGGCTACGTTGGCTGGGTGGTTCCAGTCGAGTACAAGACCCGCGCGAAAGACAGCAGCACCGTCACGGTGACGAGCTACTTCTTCTGGTTCAGCGAAGAGGTGATTCGCGGCGTGACGCGGCGCATGGAACTGTGCCCCTGAACCGCAGGAGCGCCGGGCTTGAAAGAGGCTGTGCACTTCGGCCTTGATTTCATCGGATGAGAGTGCGCGCCGCAGCGGGCCCGAGCCGGCGTAGGCGGCATTACCGAAGAACAAAGAACGCCTGTTTGAGCAGACCTTCAAGTACATCGACAACATCCTGTTCAAGGAAGCTGGCGGCAGCACCGAACTTGCCAGTGCTTGCATTGCACGATGCTGACCAGAATGCCTGGCTGATTGCGGGAGTACTGCCAGATGTCGATTCCCTCGTCAGCTCCATGTGACTGCGACTTCGTCTCGAATCCGGCCTGCGCAAACAACTACGCACTACGACTTCCAGTTCACGATCACCTGGCCCGGCGCCAATGACCCGACAGGCAATTGATCTTAGAACCCGATCCTTGTCACCTTGTCGAAAAAAATGCGCGGCCCAGCGACAAGTTTTCCGTACATTTTCCGGTCATTTACGACAGGTTCCGCGCAAGGGCTCGCCGGGCCAGTGGGCTCGATCACATCCACCTGCACAATCTGCGGCACAGCGCGGCCAGCGAAATAATCAATGCGGACGTTGACCTGTTCATTGTCGGTCAGTTGCTGGGCCACAAAGACCCGCGCTCGACGAAACGCGACAGCCACCTGAAGCACGAAACGCTCGCGGCCGCGGTGAACAAGATCGGCCGAACGGATGGGCAAAGGCCTCCGCACAACGACCATGAAAAAGGCCACCTGAAGGCGGCCTAAATCTGTGTGTTTTACCTATGGAGGAGAGGGAGGGATTCGAACCCTCGGAACCTTACGGTTCGCCTGATTTCGAGTCAGGTACATTCGACCACTCTGCCACCTCTCCAGGTGCCCATGTGCGGGCTGATTCTCAGCAGCCAGCGGTCGGCGTGATGTCTACCGAGCCTCGAATTCTAACCTACGCCCTTGCCCAACAGACCGGCCTGCGGTGCTGAAGCATTAGGGCTTCATCACAGCCAAGCCGCCCATGTAAGGCCGAAGCGCCTCGGGCACGGTGATCGACCCGTCGGCGTTCTGCCCGTTCTCGAGCACCGCAACGAGCGTGCGCCCCACCGCCAGGCCCGAGCCGTTGAGGGTGTGTACGAACTCGTTCCGGCCCTGCGCGCTTTTGTAGCGTGCTTGCATGCGGCGAGCTTGGAAGGCATCCATGTTCGAGCAGGAACTGATCTCGCGGTAGGTGTTCTGCGCCGGCACCCACACTTCGAGGTCATAGGTCTTCGACGAACCGAAACCCATGTCGCCGCTGCACAGCAGCACCACGCGGTACGGCAGGCCGAGCTTCTGCAGGACTGCTTCGGCGTGTCCGACCATCTCTTCAAGTGCGGCCTCGCTCTGGTCTGGCTGGGTGATCTGCACCATCTCGACCTTGTCGAACTGGTGCTGGCGGATCATTCCGCGGGTGTCGCGCCCGGCGCTGCCGGCTTCGCTGCGAAAGCACGGGCTGTGGGCTGTGAGCTTGATCGGCAATTCGGCGGCAGTCAACACCGACTCACGCACACTGTTCGTCAACGAGATCTCTGATGTCGAGATCAGGTACTGCTCTTGCTGGGTTTCATCGCCACCTCGGTTGACCCAGAACATGTCGTCCTTGAACTTGGGCAACTGGCCGGTGCCTTCAAGAATTTCGCGGTTCACGATGTAGGGCGTGTAGCACTCGGTGTAGCCGTGTTCGAGCGTCTGCAGGTCGAGCATGAACTGCGCGAGTGCACGGTGCAGGCGCGCCACCGGCCCGCGCAGGAAGCTGAAGCGCGAGCCCGATAGCTTCGCGCCGGTGTCGAAGTCGAGCCCGAGCGGCGCGCCGAGGTCGACGTGGTCTCTCGCGGGGAAGTCGAACGCTGCCGGCGTGCCCCAGCGGCGCACCTCGACATTGGCAGCCTCGTCGGCGCCCACCGGCACATCGGCCTGCGGCAAGTTAGGCACCGCCATCAGCATGGCCGACAGCTCGGCCTGGATGTCGTCGAGGCACACGGCCGAAGCCTTCAGTTCGTCGCCAATGCCGCCCACCTCGGCCATCACGACCGAGCTGTCTTCGCCCTTCGCCTTCAACTGGCCGATCTGCTTCGACAGGCTGTTGCGCCGCGCCTGCAATTCTTCGGTGCGGATCTGGATCGCCTTGCGTTCCGACTCGAACGCAACGAAGCGTTCCACGTCGAGGAAGGGCTGCGGAGACTTGCGCTTTTCGAGGCCGCGAACAACTTCGCCGAGGTCCTTGCGCAGCAGGGAGATGTCGAGCATGGGAGGCAGGGCGCGCCGGCGCGCGCCAAAGGTTTGCGGCGAAGCGCGAATTGTAGGCACGGGCCAGGCGGCGCCAGCCGCCTGCAGCCCGCGCCGGGCGCCGTCAGCTCAGCTCGCCCATCTGCGATTGCAGGTAGTTCGCCAGGCTCACCTTGCCAATCAGATCGATCTGGGTTTCGAGGAAGTCAATGTGCTCTTCGGTGTCGTCGAGGATGCCTTGCAGCAAGTCTCGCGAGACATAGTCGCGCACCGATTCGCAGTAGGCGATGCCGTCCTTGATCGTGCCCTGCGCGCCGGTTTCCAGTTGCAGGTCGCAGCCCAGCAGTTCGGGCACGTCTTCGCCGATCAGCAGCTTGCCCAGGTCTTGCAGATTGGGCAAGCCGTCGAGCATGAAGATGCGCTCCATCAGCTGGTCGGCGTGCTTCATCTCGCCGATCGACTCCTCGTATTCCTTCTTCGCCAGCTTGTTGAAGCCCCAGTGCTTGAGCATGCGGTAGTGCAGGAAGTACTGGTTCGTGGCCGTCAGCTCGTTCTTGAGCTGGGCGTTCAGGTGCTGGATGACGATGGGGTCACTCTTCATGGGGATCCCTCGGTGCGCAAGGTTTGCGCTGGAGCGATCATTGTGAATCGAATCGACCCCGGCAAGTCAACGGGTGCGGGCCACCTGCGCTTGCGATGTTATTATGATTGCAAATCATTCTCATTAACAATCCGAAGGATCTGCCCCTCGGTTCGAGACGCCATGCCGGGAGTCACAACAAGTGCGGACGCAAATTTCACCTTCCGCCACGCGCCG
>CANJKD010000227.1 GCA_947474415.1 Burkholderiales bacterium
CATCACGTGGTCGGAGAAGCCACCGTCGCGCTGCGCGCCCAGCGCGCGCGCGGCGTTGCAAAGGTGCTCGTTGCCGGCCTCGCACAGCGCGCAGGCGCCGCAGCCGATCCACGGGTACACCACGCGCCGGTCGCCGATGGCCACGCCGTGCTCGGCGGTCACATCGGCGCCGAGCGCCACCACCGTGCCGGCGATCTCGTGGCCGAGCGTTCGCGGCGGCGCAACCGAGCGCGACAGGTCGATCTTGGCGCCGTTGCCGAGGTCGAAGTAGCCGTCGGCCAGGTGCAGATCGCTGTGGCAGACACCGCAGCTGTTCACGCGCAACAGCACTTGGCGGCCTTGCGGTTCGGGCGTGGTGCGCAACACCTGCGCCAGCGGCGCGCCGAAGGTTTCGATCTGGTAGCTGAGCATGGGGTGTCCTTGGGCGGGCCTCGCGGGGGCCCCGTGAGCCTCGGAATTCGGCCGCTGGTTATACGCCCAGGAACGACGTCAGCCTGTCACTTCCGCGCAGGCCTTCCGAAGCGCCGGCCAGCACGACGCGGCCCTTCTGCAGCACCAGCAACTGGTCGGACTGTTCGCCGACCTTGCGGTGGTCGCGGTCGACCACCAGCGTCGCGATGCCGGTCTGGCGGATCGCGCCGATCACGCGCCAGATCTCGGCCACGATCAGCGGCGCCAGGCCCTCGGTGGCTTCGTCGAGGATCAGCAGGCGCGGGTTCGTCATCAGCGCGCGGCCGATGCTCAGCATCTGCTGCTCGCCGCCCGACAACTGCTGGCCACCGTGGGTCAGCCGCTCCGTGAGGCGCGGGAAGGTGGCCATCACGCGATCGAAGGTCCAGTCGCGCGCGCCGGTCACGCCGGGGCGCGCGCTCATCACCAGGTTCTCGCGCACCGACAGGTTCGGGAACACGCCGCGGCCCTCGGGCACGTAGCCGATGCCGAGCCGCGACATGCGCTCGGGGGCCGCGCCCGTGACCTCGCGGCCGTCCCAGAGCACGCGCCCGGAGGTCGGCCGCACATAGCCCATCAGCGAGCGGATCAGCGTCGTCTTGCCCATGCCGTTGCGGCCGAGCAGGCCGACCGAGGTGCCGGCCGCGATGGTCAGGCCCACGCCGTGCAGGATGTGCGCCTGGCCGTAGTGGGTGTGAAGCTGTTCGACGGTGAGCATCGCTCAGTGCCCCTCGCCAAGGTAGGCCGCGCGCACCTGCGGGTCGGTGCGGATGCGCTCGGGCGTGTCGCTCGCGATGACTTCGCCGTTCACCATCACGGTGATGCGGTCGGCAATGCGGAACACCGCGTCCATGTCGTGTTCGACAAGCAGCACGGCGTGCTCGCGCTTCAGGTCTTGCAGCAGGGCCAGCATGCGTTCGGTTTCTTCGGCGCCCATGCCGGCGAGCGGCTCGTCGAGCAGCAGCACTTGCGGGCGCGTCGCTAGGCACATGGCGATCTCCAGTTGGCGCTTGCCGCCGTGGCTGAGCGCACCGGCGATCTGATCGGCTTTGTCGGTGAGGCCGGCGGCGGCGAGTGCGTCACGGGCCACGCCGCTGCTGTAGGCGCAACCGTGCGCCGCTTCCCACACCGCCCAGGGCCGCGCATGCGCGGCCTGCGCACTGAGGCGGGCGTTCTCGAACACGCTGAACTCGGGGTAGAGGGTGGTGCGCTGGTAGCTGCGGCCGACACCGGCGCGCGCCCGCTTCGGTTGCGACCAGGCGGTGATGTCGGCGCCGCGCAGGCGGATGCTTCCTTCGGACGCGGCCAGTTCGCCCGACAGCATGTTGATCAGCGTCGACTTGCCGGCGCCATTGGTGCCGATCACGCCGTGCACCTCGCCGCGGTGCAGGTCCACGCTGACGTTGTTGACGGCGGCCAGGCCACCGAAGCGGCGTGTCAGCTTCGAAGCTTGCAGCAGCGGTTCACTCATCGTCGTCACCTGCGATGGCGCTGGGCATTGGCGCCGGCGCTCGTGTCAAGTGCAAGCGCGCCGTCAAACCCATCAAGCCCTTCGGCAGCAGCGCAACGAAGGCAATGATGGTCAGGCCGAAGGTCAGCTGCCAGTGGTCGGCCAGCGGCCCGACGATGCCTTGCGACGAGTACAACTCCTTCAGCAGCGTGAACGCGATCGCACCGATGACTGCGCCGCGCAGGTGGCCGAGGCCGCCGAGGATCAGCATCAACAGCACGCCGCCCGACTCGTGCCACGACAGCAGGTCGGGGTTCACCACGCCGTCCTTCACCGCCAGCAGAAAGCCCGCCAGCCCGGCCAGCGCACCGGCGATCACGAAGGCTGCCAGCTTGTACGGGTAGGTGCGGAAACCCACCGCGCGCATGCGTTGTTCGTTGGTGCGTATGCCCGCCAGCGCATGGCCGAAGCGCGAGCGCAGCAGCAGGGCCAGCAAGGCGTAGGTGAACACCAGCGCGGCCAGCACGAAGTAGTAGAAATGGCCGCGCTTGTCGAGGTCGAGCAGCGTGCCGAGGACGGGCTTCACGTTCAGGTAGATGCCGTCACTGCCGCCGGCGAGCTTGGTGTCGTGGAACACGAAGTAGGCCATCTGCGCGAAGGCGAGCGTGACCATGATGAAGTACACACCCTTGGTGCGCAGGCTCAAGGCGCCGACGAACAAGGCATACGCCGCCGCGCCGCCCATGGCCGCCGGCAGCAGCCAGAGGACAGAGGCGCTCTCGCTGGCCGGCGAGCCGAGTGCGGCCACATAGGCGCCGATGCCGAGGAAGGCAGCATGGCCCAGGCTGACCAGGCCGGTGGTGCCGACCAGCAGTTCGAGGCTGAGCGCGAAGATGGCGTAGATCAGCACTTTGAGCACGAGGTCTTGCTGGTAGGGCGAGATGGCGAAAG
Organism: Burkholderiales bacterium; assembly: GCA_947474415.1. Taxonomy (GTDB): domain Bacteria; phylum Pseudomonadota; class Gammaproteobacteria; order Burkholderiales; family Burkholderiaceae_C; genus LMDS01. The sequence goes on from CANJKD010000227.1 coordinate 2,852, forward strand.
GCAGCACGGCCAGTACCAGCGCCACGCTGACCGGTAGCAGCCAACTGCGCTTCGCGCCGTTCGGCACCGGTGCCGGGACCGGGTTGCCCGACGAGGCCGATGAAGAAGGGACGCTCATCAGTAGTTCCGCTTCACCAGGCCTTCGGGCCGCCAGACCAGGATGACGGCCATCAGCAGGTACACGCCGAGGCCGCTCAGCTCGGCGAAGAACACCTTGCCGAAGGTGTCGACGAAGCCGATCAGCAGTGAGGCGATCAGCGCGCCGGTGATCGAGCCGATGCCGCCGATCACCACCACCACGAAGCAGATGATCAACACGCTGCCGCCCATGCCGGGGTACACCGAAGACAGCGGCGCGGCGATCATGCCGGCCAGCGCCGCCAGCGCCACGCCGGCCGCGAACACGCTGCGGTAAAGCAGCTTGATGTTGATGCCCAGGCCGCGCACCATGTCGCGGTTGCTGGCACCGGCACGCACCATCATGCCCAGGCGGGTTCGGTTCACGACGAAATACAGGCCCACCGCCACCGCGATGCAGGCGGCACTCGCAAACAGCCGGTAAACCGGGTAGGTCATGCGTTCGCCGAGGGCGATGCTGCCGGCCAGCCAGGCCGGCGTCTGCACGCCGTGGACGTCATTGCCGACCGACAGGCTGCGCACTTCCTCGAACACCAGGATCAGCGCGTAGGTCATCAACACCTGCTGCAAATGCTCGCGCTGGTACAGGTAGCTGAAGAACACCCATTCGAGCAGGTAGCCGAAGACGGCCGCGAGCAGCACGCCGGCCACCAGCATCAGCAGGAACTGCGGGCCGAACAGCGGCGCCAACGCGAAGGCCATGTAGGCGCCGAGCATGTAGAAGCTGCCATGCGCGAGGTTGATCACACCCATGATGCCGAAGATCAGCGTCAGGCCGCTTGCCACCAGGAACAGCAGCAGCCCGTACTGAACCGAGTTCAGGCACTGGATCAGGAAAGTGGTCAGGTCCATGAGGGGTGGCGCTGGATGAAGCGGCTGGCGGCTGCCATCACCGCTTCAGGCTGGTCGCGATGCGGGGAATGACCGCAGGATGGTAGCTTGACCAACTCGGTCTGCGGCGCGCGGGCGAGGATGCCGTCGATCTGGGCCATCGTGCCATACGGGTCGTCCTCGCCCTGGATGGCCAGCAGCGGGCAGCGGATGTTCGTGAGTTCGGTCTCGATGTTCCAGGCGACGAATGCCGGGGCCAGCCAGATGTCGTTCCAGCCCGTGAAGGCCGAGTCGGGGTCGTCATGGTGGCGCGCCAGCCCGGCGCACAGCGTGCCGTGGTGGTAGGCCTCGCGCGCGGCGCGGATGCTTTCGAGGCCGAACGCCTCGACCATGATGTGCGGCGCCATCACGATGGTGCCTGCCACTTGAGCAGGGAAGCGGGCCGCGTGCAGCAGTGCGATCGAGCCGCCGTCGCTGTGGCCGAACAGCCAGGGGCGGTCGGTGGCGGTGTCGACGCCAAGCGCGCGCAGCAGGGCCGGCAGCACGTCGTAAGCCTGCCGGTGCATGAAGTCGATCGCCCAGCCTTCATCGGGCGGGCGCGGCGTGGACCGGCCGTAACCGGGGCGCGAATACACCAGGCCGCGGCAGCCGGTGGCGTCGCAAGCCAGTTGCGGGAAATCCTTCCACATCGACACCGAGCCCAGCCCTTCGTGCAGGAACACGATCAGCGGCGCATTGCCGCGCTCGCGGGCGATCCACTGGTGTTCGATGCGCAGAAGGCGTGAGGTCGCTTCGATCTCGACGAACCCGCTCGTCGCAGTCACTTTTTCGACTCGCGTTCGCGCAGCTTGAAGCGCTGGATCTTGCCGGTCGCCGTTTTCGGCAGTTCGGTGAGGAACTCGATCAGGCGCGGGTACTTGTAGGGCGCGAGCCTTGCCTTCACGAAGGCTTTCAGCTCGTCCTCGCTGGCCTGCCGGCCGGCTTTCAGCACGACGAAGGCCTTGGTCTTGGTCAGGCCTTCGTCGTCGGGCACGCCGATCACGGCGGCCTCCAGCACGGCCGGGTGCTGCACCAGCGTGGCTTCGACCTCGAACGGCGAGACGTAGATGCCGCTGACCTTGAGCATGTCGTCGCCTCGGCCGGAATAGGTGTAGCTGCCGTCCGCGTTGCGAACGTACTTGTCGCCGCTCTTGGTCCACCCGCCCTGGAAGGTTTCGCGCGTCTTGTCGCGGTTGCCCCAGTACATCAGCGCGGCACTCTGCCCCCGGACGTAGAGGTCGCCGGTTTCGCCGTCGGACACGGCTGCGCCGGCGTCGTCGCGCAGTTCAATTTCATAGCCCGGCACCGGCCAGCCGGTGGTGCCGTAGCGCACCTTGCCGGGCCGGTTCGACAGGAAGATGTGGAGCATCTCGGTAGAGCCGATGCCGTCGATGATCTC
>CANJKD010000228.1 GCA_947474415.1 Burkholderiales bacterium
CTCTTGCTGAACGCGGCGCCTTTGATGACGTCGGGCACGGGCACGAGTTGCTCGACCAGCGCGTCATCGCGATTGATGACCATCACCGCCTGCTTGCCGAACACGCGCGCCTTGGCCGCGATGTAGTGCGCCATCGAGCCGTGCCAGTCGAGGTGGTCCTGCGTAACGTTCAGCACCGCTGCGGCGCTCGGCTCGAAGCCGCTGGCCGCGTCGAGCTGGAAGCTGGAAAGTTCGAGCACCCAGACTTCGGGCAGGTGTTCGAACACCGGCGCAGCGGGCTTGGGTGCTGCGAGGATGACGGGCGACTCCGAGCCTTCCGAAAGGGCCTCCGGCATGCCTTCGGGTTCGACGGCGTCGCACTCACCCCCCCCCTCTCCCAGAGGGAGGGGGAGTCTCACCCCGCCTTCCTCTCCCAGAGGAAGTCCCGCCTCTGCGACCTGTGCGAGAGGGGCGGTTGCCACCTCTGGCTCTGTGAGCGGGGGCCCTGCCCCCTCGCCCGCTTGCGGGAGAGGGTTGGGGTGAGGGCGGGCCTCCTCGTCCAGTGCATCGGCCAGCGTCTGCAGCATCGTCGGCCCGATGTTGCCGGCCACCGCCACGCGCTTGCCGGTGCGGGCGATCAGCATCGCCGTCATCGCGGTCGTCGTCGTCTTGCCGTTCGTGCCGGTGATGGCCAGCACCTTGGGCGCATAACCACGCTCGGCATTCAACTCACGCAGCGCATGCGCGAACAGTTCGAGCTCGCCCTGCACCAGCACGCCGGTGTCGGCCGCGCGGTTCAACGGGCCCGCTATTGCGGAGTCCAGCGGCGACAGACCGGGGCTCTTCAGCACCAGGTTCACGCCTCCGAAGGCTGCGTCGGTCAGCGCTCCGCGCACCCATTGCGCGCTCGGCACGGCCTCGGCCAGTGCGGCGGCGTTCGGTGGGATTTCGCGCGAATCCCAGACCCGCACGAACGCACCGAAGCGCGCGCACCAGCGCGCCATCGCGAGCCCGGATTCACCCAGGCCGAGCACCAGCACGGTGATGCCGTTCAGATGCTTCATCGCAGCTTCAGGCTCGCCAAACCGACCAGGCAAAGCAGCATCGTGATGATCCAGAAACGCACGACGACCTGCGTCTCCTTCCAGCCCGACTTCTCGAAGTGGTGGTGCAGCGGCGCCATCTTCAGAATGCGCCGCCCGGTGCCGTAGCGCTTCTTGGTGTACTTGAACCAGCCCACCTGCAGGATCACCGACAGCGCTTCGGCGACGAACACGCCGCCCATGATGCCGAGCACGATCTCCTGGCGCGTGATGACCGCGATCGTGCCGAGCGCACCGCCCAGCGACAACGCGCCCACGTCGCCCATGAAGACCTGCGCCGGGTGCGTGTTGAACCACAGGAACGCCAGGCCCGCGCCGGGGATGTAGGGGATCAGCAAGTAGCGGCTGAACACCGAATTGCCGGTGACGTAGGCGAACACGCCGAGCGCCGAGCCCACCATCACGACCGGCATGATGGCCAGGCCGTCGAGCCCGTCGGTCAGGTTCACCGCGTTGCTGGCGCCGACGATCACGAAGTAGGTGAGCGCGATGAAGCCGAACACGCCGAGCGGATAGCTGATGGTCTTGACGAAGGGCACGATCAGGTCGGCCTTGGGCGGCAGGTCATTCGAGAAGCCGCTCTGCACCCAGCGCAGGAACAGTTCCAGCACGCGCAGGTTCGAGGTCTCGCTGACGGTGAACGCCAGGTACAGCGCCGCCACCAGCCCGATCACCGACTGCCAGAAATACTTCTCGCCCGAAGGCATGCCTTCGGGGTTCTTCTGCACCACCTTGCGCCAATCGTCGACCCAGCCGATGGCGCCGAAACCGAGGGTGACCAGCAGCACGATCCAGACGAAGCGGTTGCTCCAGTCGAACCACAACAGGGTGGACACGCCGATGCCGATCAGGATCAGCACACCGCCCATCGTCGGCGTGCCGCTCTTCGACAGGTGCGACTCCATGCCGTAGCCTCGGATCGGCTGGCCGATCTTCAACTCGCCCAGGCGCCGGATCACCCAGGGCCCGAAGGCCAGGCCGATCAGCAGTGCCGTCAGCGCCGCCATCACGGCGCGGAAGGTGATGTACTGGAACACGCGAAAGAAGCCGAACTCCGGCGACAGCGTCTGCAGCCAGTTGGCCAGGCTAAGCAGCATGTGCATCCCCTTCGACGGCCGTGGCGACCAGCGCCGCCACCACTTGCTCCATCTGCATGAAGCGCGAGCCCTTCACCACCACCGCGCGGCAATCGGGCGCCTGCCCCAGTGCGGCGATCAGGCTTTGTGCGGCGTCGAAGTGGCGGGCGCCACCGAAGGCGAACGAGGTGTGCCGGCTCGCGCTGCCCGCCGTCCACAAGGCCTCGATGCCGCGCGCCTTTGCATACGCGCCGACCTCACGGTGGAACTCGGGGCTCTTGTCTCCCACCTCGCCCATGTCGCCGAGCACGAGCCAGCGCGGGCCGGCCATGCTGGCGAGCACGTCGATGGCGGCGCGCACCGAATCCGGGTTCGCGTTGTAGCTGTCGTCGATCAGCGTGACCGCGTGGCCGTGCGTTGTGAAGGCCTTGACCTGCGAGCGGCCCTTGACCGGCTCGAAGGCTTCGAGCCCGCGTGCGATGGCTTCGAGCGGGCAGCCGACCGCCAGCGCGCAAGTGGCGGCGGCAAGCGCGTTCTTCACGTTGTGCCAGCCGGCCACACGCAATTGCAAGGTGATGGCGCCGGCCGGCGTCTGCAGCAGCAGTGCCCAATGGCCGTCGACCCACTCGGCATGGCAGGTCACGTCGGCCTCGCCCTGAAGCGCGAAGGTCAGCATCGGCCGCTGGCCGGCCAGCGCATGCCACAGGCCGGCGTGGTCGTCATCGGCCGGAAACACCGCCCCGCCGGTGGCCCTGAGCGACTCGATGGCCGCGCCGTTCTCGCGGGCCACGGCCTCGACGCTGGCCATGAATTCCTGGTGCTCGCGTTGCGCGTTATTAACGAGCGCCACGCTCGGTGCCACCAGGGCGGCGAGCACCGCGATTTCGCCCGGGTGGTTCATGCCGAGCTCGACCACGCCGCTGCGGTGGAAGCTGCGCTCGTCCTGGCGCAGCCGCAGCAGCGTCAGCGGCACGCCAATGTGGTTGTTCAGGTTGCCGGCGGTGGCGAAAGCGGCATCGTCCAGCCAGGAACGCAGGATGGCCGCGATCATCTGCGTCACCGTGGTCTTGCCATTGCTGCCGGTGACTGCGATCAGGGGCAGGTGCATGGTTTGGCGCCAGGCCCGCGCCAGTTCGCTCAGCGCCGCTTGCGTGTCGGCGACCAGCAGGCCGGGCAGGCCGACAGCGGCGAGGCCGTGTTCAGCGATGGCCGCCACGGCGCCGCTGGCCTGGGCCTGCGCGAGGAACTGGTGCGCGTCGAAACGCTCACCCTTCAGCGCGACGAACAGGTCGCCGTTCTGCAGCGTGCGGGTGTCGGTGTGGACGCGCAGCAGCGGCGTCGCACCGTCGCCGACCAGCGTCGAGGCCGGCAGCAGCGCATGTGCCTGGGCGAGCGTCAGCATCATGCCGCCGCGCCCTCTCGCAAGGCCAGTGCCGCGCCGGCCTCTTCGACATCCGAGAAATGGTGCTTCACGCCGCGAATTTCCTGGTAGTCCTCGTGGCCCTTGCCGGCGATCAGGATCACGTCGCGGGCGTCGGCGTTGCGAACCGCATGCGCGATCGCGGCACGGCGGTCTTCGATCACCTTGAAGCGCGCCTGGCTGCCGTCCAGCCCAGCAACGATCTGCAGCAGGATGAAGGCGGGCGCTTCGTTGCGCGGGTTGTCGCTGGTGGCGACGACCTGCTGCGCGAGGCGTTGCGCCAGCGCCCCCATCAACGGGCGCTTCGATGCGTCGCGGTTGCCACCGCAGCCGAACACGCACCAGAGCTTACCGCCGCGTTGGGTGGCGAAGGGTTGCAACGCGAGCAGCGCCTTTTCCAGCGCGTCGGGCGTGTGCGCGTAGTCGACGACGACTTGGGGAAGGTCGTTCGGTCCACCGGCCCGAGCGCCGGGCTGCCATGGGCCACGAAGGGATCCACTGGCGAGAACCGTGCCGGGCGCGATCCCCTCGGGGGGTCGTTCGCGGTACGCAGCGAGCGGGGGTCCGACATGCACTCGCTGCATGCGGCCGGGCACCGGCGTGAGTTGGGCGCAGACGCGCGCCGCATCGACCAGCGTGACGCCCAGCGCGCGCAGCCCACCGATCACGGCCAGCACATTGCTGACGTTGTAGTCGCCGATCAATTGGGTGGCGACGCGCGCCGAGGCCTTGCCTTCATGCACGTCGAAACCCAGCCCGCCTTCGGCGTAGCCGATGTTCGTGGCGCACAGCCGCGCGCTGGGATCACGCGTCGAGTAGGTCCACAGGTCGAGCCCGCTGCCTGCGCTAGAGGCGACGATCGTGCGCCCCTGTGCATCGTCCACATTGGCTGCAACGGCGCGCAAGCCGGGCCACGCGAACAGCTGCGACTTGGCCAGCCAGTAGGCGTCCATCGAGCCGTGGAAGTCGAGGTGGTCCTGCGTGAAGTTGCTGAACAGCGCGACCACGATGCGGGTGCCGACGAGCCGGTGCTCGACCAGCCCGATCGACGAGGCTTCGACCGCGCAGGCCTCGAACCCAGCATCGACGAAACCGCGCAAGGCCGCTTGCAAGGTGACGGGGTCGGGCGTGGTCAGGCCGGTGTGCGTGAATTGGGCGTTGGCCGCCGGGCCGCGCACCGACGGCGGCTCGCCAACCCCGAGCGTGCCCACCACGCCGCAGCGCCGGCCCAGCGCCGACAGTGCTTGCGCCGTCCACCAGGCCATCGAGGTCTTGCCATTCGTGCCGGTGCAGCCGACAACATTCAGCAACTCACTGGGCGCGCCCATGAAGCGGCTCGCGAGCAGCCCGGTCGAGGCCTTGAGGCCGCGCAGCGCGGCCACGCGCTCGTCCGGCGGCAAGCCGAAAGCGTCTGCGCCTTCGGCTTCCACCAGGCAGGCGCTCGCGCCTGCGGCCAGCGCCTGCGCCACGAACTGGCGGCCATCGACCGCGTAGCCGGGCCAGGCGATGAAGGCAGCACCGGCGTTCACACGGCGGCTGTCGGTCGCCAGCGTGCGCACGCCATGTTGCGCGAACCATGCGAACGCGGCGTCGACAGAGGCAAGCTCGTGCAGGGCCATCAGAAACTCTCGTCCACGGCCGGCACATCGCGCGTGATGATC
>CANJKD010000229.1 GCA_947474415.1 Burkholderiales bacterium
CCGGCTGCCGGTCGGCTGGTGGCGCTGACAGCCACGCGCGGCGAGCCGGTCGGAGCGGGCGCGCCGCTGTTCCGTATCGAGTCGCCCGACGACAGCGCCCTGCTCGCCGAGGCCGAGGCCCGTGTCGCGCAACTTGCCGCGCAACAGGCCGACCTGGCCAAGGGCAAGCGGCCGGATGAACTGGCCGTGACCGCCGCGCAGGCGGCGCAGGCGCGCAGCGCACTCGCGCAGGCCGAGATGCAGCTCACTCGCGAGCGCGGGTTGGCGCGCGAAGGCTTCGTCAGCGGTACCCGGCTCGACAGCCTGACCGCCGACCGCGACGAAGCAGCCGCCCGCCTGCGCGAGCTCGAAGCGCAACAGCGCGTGGGCCGGCTCGCTGGCCGCGACGACACGCGCCGTGCCGCCGACGCCGCGCTGCTCGCCGGCAGCGCGCAGGCCAGCCAGCTGCGCGCGCGCCTGGCCGACAAGACCGTGCGTGCGCCCGCAGCGGCGACGGTGGAAGACACGCTGTTCCGGGTCGGCGAATGGGTCGGCGCCGGCACGCCGGTCGTGAACCTGCTGCCGCCGGCCGCGCTGAAGGTGCGCTTCTTCGTCGCCGAAGCACAGTTGCCGCGCCTCAAGCCGAATGACGCCGTCACGCTGCACTGCGACGGCTGCGACGCGCCCATCGAAGCGCGCATCCGCTTCATCGCGCGCAGCGCCGAATTCACGCCGCCGGTCATCTACAGCCGCGAGCAGCGCGCGAAGCTGGTGTTTCTGGTCGAGGCCTGGCCGGCGCCGGCCGACGCCATGAAGCTGCGGGCCGGCCAGCCGGTCGACGTGGCCTTGGCGGGCGCGGTTCGATGAGCGCAGCGCCGGCCGACAGGGTGGCTGCAGCCGCTGCCGATGCCGAGGCCAGCAGCGCCGACGACGTGATCGCGGTCCGGGGCCTGACCAAGCGCTACGGCGACAAGACCGTGGTCGACGGCCTGAACATGCGCGTGCGGCGCGGCGAGATCTTTGGCTTCCTGGGGCCGAACGGCAGTGGCAAGACGACCTCGATCCGCATGCTTTGCGGGCTGCTCACGCCCGACACCGGCACCGGCCGCACGCTGGGCTTCGACATCGTTACCGAGTCGGCGCAGATCAAGCGCCGTGTCGGCTACATGACGCAGCGCTTCGGCCTCTACGACGACCTGACGATCCGCGAGAACCTCGACTTCATCGCCCGCATGTACGCCATGGACCGCCGGCGTGAACGCATCGACCAGGCCTTGGCACGGCTCGGCCTTGTCGAGCGTTCGGGCCAGCTTGCCGGCAAGCTGTCGGGCGGCTGGAAGCAGCGCGTGGCGCTCGCCGCCTGCATGCTGCACGAGCCGCAACTGCTGCTGCTCGACGAGCCCACCGCCGGGGTCGACCCGCAGGCGCGCCGCACCTTCTGGGAAGAGATCCACGGCCTCGCCGAGCAGGGCGTGACGGTGCTGGTGTCCACCCACTACATGGACGAAGCCGAGCGTTGCCACCGGCTCGCCTACATCGCCTACGGCAAGCTGCTGGCGAGCGGAACGCCGGCCGAGTTGATCGCGCAATCGGGTCTGCACAGCTGGGAAGGGCAAGGCGCGGACGTGGTGAAGCTGGCCGCGCAGATCGAGGCGACTGAAGGCGTGGAACTCGTCACGCGCTTTGGCAACAGCCTGCACGTGAGCGGCCGCGACGCCGCAGCGCTCGATGCCGCTATCCACCGTTTCGGCTCGGTCGGCGACTGGCGGCCGCTGCCCGCGACACTCGAAGACGTGTTCATTTTTCTGATGCGCGGTGCCGTATGAATGGCGCACCCGGCACCGCCTTCAGCGTCGCGCGGCTCTACGCCGTCATCCTGAAGGAGTTCATCCAGCTGAGGCGCGACCGGCTCACCTTCGCGATGATGATCGGCGTGCCACTGATGCAACTCACGCTTTTCGGCTTCGCGATCAACAGTGACCCGAAGCAGCTGCCCACCATCGTCGTTGCGCAGGAGCACACGGTGTTCACGCGCAGCGTGGTGCACGCGATGCAGAACAGCGGCTATTTCCGCATCGTCGCCTCCACCGACGACCCGCGCGTGGCCGATGCAGCGCTCGCCAGCGGCACGGCCCAGTTCGCACTCACCGTGCCGGCCGGCTTCGCACGTGACCTGCAACGCGGCGCGCGGGCGCAGTTGCTGGTCGAGGCCGATGCCACCGACCCGTCGGCCACCGGCAACGCCATTGCCGCCTTGCTGCAGCTCGCCACCACGGCCCTGCAGCATGACCTGACCGGCCCGCTCGCGGCCCCGAACGCAGCGGCGGGTGGCACGGCCGGTGCAGCGCCTTTCGAGCTGGTGATCCAGCGCCGCTACAACCCCGAGGGCATCACCCAATACAACATCGTGCCGGGTCTGATGGGCGTGATCCTGACGATGACGATGATCATGATGACGGCGCTGGGCATCACCCGCGAGGTCGAGCGCGGCACGATGGAAAACCTGCTCGCCACACCGGTGCAGCCGATCGAGGTGATGGTCGGCAAGATCGCGCCGTATGTGGTGATCGGCTATGTGCAGGTGGCGGTGATCCTGCTGGCTGCGCGCTTCCTGTTCGCGGTGCCTTTCGTCGGCCACATGGCCGTGTTGCTGCTCGGCACGCTGGTGTTCATTGCCGCGAACCTCACGGTCGGCATCACGATCAGCAGCGTGGCGCGCAACCAGACCCAGGCGATGCAGATGACCTTCTTCTTCTTCCTGCCGTCGCTGCTGCTGTCGGGCTTCATGTTCCCGTTCCGCGGCATGCCGGAATGGGCGCAGACCATCGGCGAGGTGCTGCCGCTGACGCACTTCCTGCGCATCATCCGTGGCGTGATGCTGAAGGGCAACAGCCTGGCCGACATCTGGCCGCACCTGTGGCCGCTGCTGCTGTTCACGGCGCTGGTGCTGGCCGTGGGCTTGAAGCGCTACCGCCGAACGCTTGATTGAGATGCCCCTTACACCGTGGGTAGTGCGATGTGCACATTCAACCACTTGGAGGTTCACGATGTCCACGACCATGACCATCCGTCTTGAAGACGAAGTCAAGGACCGCCTTGACGTTCTTGCTGAGGCGACCCAGCGCAGCAAGTCGTTCCTGGCGGCCGAAGCCATCCGCGTGTACGTTGAGAGCAACGAATGGCAGATCGGCGAGACTCAGGCGGCACTGAAAGAGGCGGACGCCGGGGACTTTGCCAGCGCCAAGGACGTTGCCGCTCTGGCCAGGAAGTGGAAAGTGAATGCAGGTTAAGTGGCTGCGCAAGGCACTGCGCAACCTCGACGACAAAGCCACGTACATCGCGATGGATGATGCGGTGGCGGCGCGCCTCGTGGTCAGCCGTGTCCTTGGCGCCGTGGCCTCACTCGCAGAGCAGCCGGGCCTCGGTCGTCCGGGTCGAGTGCCGGGCACTCGCGAACTGGTCGTGCTCAAGACTCACTTGATCGTGCCGTACCGGGTGCGGGGCCCGCTGATTGAAGTCTTCCGCGTGTTCCATACGTCGCGCCGGCTTCCGGATCGCTGCTAGGCACAGCCAACTCGGGTCAAACGCAACTTGACTGGCCCGCCAGGTTCGTTACGCCCACTGCGAACGGACCCGCGCCGCCACATCGAAAGGCGCGGTCGAGCCACTGGCTGCTGGTTCGGTGCCCGCGCTGATGGCTTCCACTTGCTGCGCACCGCCCGTCACACGCTCGAAACTCCTCGCCACCTCGGGCGGAATGAAGCGCGACAGCGAGCCGTACAAATGCTTGTCGCCGAAGCTGCGCTGCTGCGTCACGTAGAAGCGCTGCGGCACCATCAGGTGCAGGTGCTGCTTGGCGCGCGTCATCGCCACATAGAGCAGGCGGCGCTCTTCCTCGATCTGCGCCGCGTCGCCGGTTGCCATGTCGGAGGGCATGCAGCCATCGACCACATTGAGCACGAACACCGCGCCCCACTCCTGGCCCTTCGCGGCGTGGATGGTCGAGAGGATCACGTAGTCTTCGTCGAGCCCCGGCGGGCCCGATTCGTCGCTGGTGGCCTCGGGCGGGTCGAGCGTCAACTCGGTCAGGAAGCGCTCGCGCGTGGCGTAGCCGGCCGCCATGCGTGACAGCTGATCGAGGTCACCCTGGCGCACTGCCGCGTCTTCATGCAGGCGCTGCAATTGCGGCACGTACCAGCGCAAGATGCGCTCGATCTCGGACGGCCACGCACTGGCTCCGGGTTCACCACGGGGTTTGTCGGCGGATTCGTCGGCGGGTTCGTCATCTCCCTGCAGTGATTCGAAGGTGCCGACGAACGCTCGCCATGCGTCGGTCGCAGCCGGTGGCGGCTTGAAGGCGCGCAGCGCGTCCACCGGCTCGGCCGCCGCCGCCATCAGGTCCATCAAACGCTTCGCGCTCGCGGTGCCGATGCCCGGCACGAGCTGCGCGACGCGCAAGCCGGCCATGCGGGCACGCGGGTTCTGCGCCCAGCGCAGCACCGACAACAGGTCTTTCACGTGCGTGGCTTCGAGGAACTTCAGGCCACCGAACTTGACGAACGGGATGTTGCGCCGGGTGAGTTCGAGTTCGAGCGCCGCGCTGTGGTGCGAGGTCCGGAACAGCACGGCCTGGCCCTTCAGGCGCAGGCCGGCTTCGCGCTGGCGCAGGATCTCGTCGGCGACCCAGCCGGCCTGCGCGGCTTCGTCCAACACCGTGACGAGCGTGGGTTTGCTGGATGACGCCGAGTCGCTCCACAGCTGCTTCGTGAAGCGCTGCGCGGCGAGTGCGATGACCTGGTTCGAGGCTTCCAGAATCGGCTGCGTCGAGCGGTAGTTGCGTTCCAGCGTGATGACGCGCGCGGGCGGCGTGAACAATGCCGGGAAGTCGAGGATGTTGCGCACCTCGGCGGCACGGAACGAATAGATCGCCTGCGCGTCGTCGCCCACCACCGTCAGGCCGTGGCCATCGGGTTTGAGGGCCAGCAAGATGCCGGCCTGGAGCCGGTTCGTGTCTTGGTACTCGTCGACCAGCACCTGCTGGAAGCGCGCCGACAAGGCGGCCGCCAGCACGGGCTCGGCCATCATTTCTGACCAGTAGAGCAGCAGGTCGTCGTAGTCGAGCGCCTGCTGGTGCTGCTTCTCGGCCACGTAGGCGCGGAACAAGCGCTTCAGTTCGGCTTCCCATTCGCGGCACCACGGGAACACCGTGGCCAGCACCTCGGCCAACGGCGTGCGGCTGTTCACCACGCGCGAGTA
>CANJKD010000230.1 GCA_947474415.1 Burkholderiales bacterium
CGAACGCGCCTTTGCTGACACGTTTCTTGTTCTCATCGAAAAGCCAAAAGCGGGTGCCGCCTGCAGCGACGCGCTGGCCGGCCAGCCCGGGTGAACGTCGGTTCAAACGGCTGTCGGGGCGACATGACGATCAAGCAGGAACTGGCCGAAGAACGCAGCGAGTTCGTCATGCGCGTCCAGCGGCAGTACGTTCGAGACGTACTGATCGGGCCGCACGACGACCACCGCGCCCTTCGCGCGGGCGATGCCGCGCAGATCGAAGATGTCGGCGCCTCCTGCGAGGTCGGGGCAGAAGGCCTTCTCGTAGTCGATGAGACCGAAGCAGCCCTTGCGCGGCAGCAGAATCGCCGGAAGTTCTTCCACCTTCAGCTCGCGGTGCCCTTGCTGGAAGATCGCACGAACGTCGATCACGCTGTCGATGTCCGCCCCCGTCGGGGTGAAGCGACGCACCGGCGAATCGGGAGCGTCCGCCAGGAAGGCCGCGAGTTCGCGAAAGAGCTTGCCGCTTGCATCCGCGAAGGCATAGAGGCGCCACGCGCCATCGGCACGGGCGGCATGGCCGAGCTGCATTGGCTTGGCGTCGGCCAGGCGCACGACGGGTGCGGAATGAAAACGCATGCCGACCGTGAAGCCCGTGGCGAGGTCCTGGTGGGTGGCCGCTGCCGTCAGTACGGTCGTCGGCGCGTAGTGGGTGGCCACGCCAGCCGTGTAGCGGCCCGACTTCACGAAGTACGCCTGCAGTTCTTGCGGATCGAGACCGCCGAGTTCAGGGTGGTTCGGGTCCTTCGGTGCCGACGCCATGATCTTCGACCACGCCTTGTCGAAGTCGATGAGCTCGCGGGCGATCGCATGGCGCTCGGCGTTGTAGGTGCGCAGCAGTTCCGGCCTGGCGCGGCCGTCGAGAACCGAGGCCAGTTTCCACCCGAGGTTGAAGGTGTCCTGCATCGACACGTTCATGCCCTGGCCGGCCTTCGCGCTGTGTGTGTGGCAGGCGTCGCCGGCGATGAAGACGCGCGCCAGGCGCGAGCCGGCCTGGTCTGCGGGCACGTCGTCGAAGCGGTCGGTGACGCGCTGCCCGACCTGATAGACCGCGAACCACGCCACATGCTTCACGTCGAGCGTGTACGGGCGCAGCACCCGCTGCGCGGTCGCGATCACGGAATCCTGGGTGTGCTTCGCGCGGAAAGATTCGCGCCGGTGCGGGTCGATCTCGCCGAGGTCAACATACATCCGCACCAGGTAGCCGCCCTCGCGCGGGATGAGCAAGACGTTGCCCTCATCGGCAGACTGGATCGCGGCCTTGAGCCGGATGTCCGGAAAGTCGGTGGTGGCCAGCATGTCCACGACGCCCCAGGCGTGGTTCGCGAAGTCGCCGCGAGGCACGGCGCCGATCGAGTCGCGCACCCTGCTGCGTGCACCGTCGCAGCCGACGACGTACCTGGCGCGGACGGTGGTCAACGCGCCGTTGGCCACGTCGCGCAGCGTGACCAGCACTGGGTGCTCGCCTTCGGCCTCGACCGCCAGCGTGACGAATTCCAGGCCGTACCGGGCCTCCAACCGTGACGGTGAATGGCGCGCGTAGTCGAGCAGGTGGTGCTGCAGGCGGGCCTGGTTGACGATGACGTGCGGGAACTCCGACAAGCCGTCCTCGGTGTCCTGGACACGGCCGGTGCGCTCGATGCGCGAGCGGTCTGGCTTCGACGGACGCCAGAAGACGGTTTCGTTGACCCAATAGGCCTCGCGGACGAGCTTCTGCCCCAAGCCGAAAGCCTCGAGCATTTCAAGCGTGCGGCAGGCGATGCCATCGGCCTGACCGACCTGGAGCGGGCCGTCGCGGCGCTCGACGAGGAGCGTACCGATGCCGGGGAAAGCCGAGAGCTGTGCGGCCAGCAACGCGCCTGCGGGCCCGCTGCCGATGACCAGAACGTCGACGGTACTGGCAAGTTGTTCCTTGGCGATGTCGGGGTCGCCGGGGGCGTAGCCGTTCAGATGGAACTGCATGCCGTCTCCTTTTTGAGCCGTACGATTATAGTCAGTACACTTATTATAAGTGTAAGGATAGAATTCGGTGGCTTGACTGGTGAAAGCCCCCGGGTTCCCCTTTGAGATGAAGACGAAATTCCCCATCGGCGGGCTGGACGACTTGCCCGGCCACCACATCCGCCGGCTCCAGCAGATAGCGGTCGGCATCTTCATGGACGAGACGGCGGACGTGAACGTCACGCCGGTGCAGTTCGCGCTTCTGTTTGCGGCGGCTAAAGAGGCCGGGCTCGATCAGCGCACGCTGGCAGGCCGGATCGGTCTCGACACATCGACCATCGGCGCGGTGGTCGACCGGCTGGAGGGTCGAGAACTGATCGAGCGCAAGGTCTCACCAGACGACAAGCGCGTGCGCCTGTTGAACGTGACGCCAGCGGGCGAAAAGCTGCTGCAAAGCGTGATGCCTGCCATGCTGCGCGCTCAGGACCGCATGCTGGCGCCATTGCCCAAAGCCGACCGGCAGAAGTTCATGGCGATGGTCAAACGCATCGTCGAAGAGAACAACGCGTGGAGCCGAGCGGCCAAAGACGCCGGCTGATGGTGGTGAAAACTAAAGGGTGCCGGGGCCGGTGTTGCGGTTGCGCGCCTTGGCGGTGGTTTCCACGCCCATGCCGCGGTAGCCGGTGAAACGGTGCGCCGCATTGAACATGGGTTCGCCGCTGACACGGAATTGACGCTGGCTGCCATCGGCATTGGCGTGCTTGAAGCCGAAATCGAGGAAGGGCTTGCGGGCGCTGATCTTCGCCTGCAACTCGTCGCGCTCTGCGTCGAGCCAGCCGGTCGCCTCGGCATCGCGTTCCGCAAACAGGAAGCAGCTCAGGTTGATGCCCAGCATCTTGACCACCGGGCCCGACACGTGGGTGAAGGCACCGGCCTCGTCTTGCTCCCAGTGCCAGTCGGAGGCCAGTTTGGTCAGGTCGCGAAAACGGGCGCCGCTGGCAACCAGGTCGGCGGTGCGCGCCAGCACCGCGCGCTCCAGCACCTCGCTGTAGTCCTCGAGCAGGCGGTACAGCAAGCGCACTTGGAGCCTGTTGAGGATGCGCAACTTCACCTCGCTCAGGTCGAAGGGCTTGCTGATGAAGTCCGTGGCGCCGGCCTGCAACGCACGCAGCTTGTGCGCCGGCTGGGCCGTCAGCACGATCACCGGCAGGTAGCTGTCGACCGTGTCTTCCTTCAGGCCCGCCATCACCTCGAAGCCGTCCATGATCGGCATCTGCAGGTCGAGCAGAATCAGGTCGTAGCGGTTCTGGCGGTGCAGCTCGCGCACCTCGGTGGGCTGCAGTGTCGATGTGACGCAGGTGTAGCCGGCCTCGCTGAGCAGGCGTTCCAGCACCATCACGTCGGCGGGCTGGTTGTCTACGATCAGGATGCGGGCATTCAGGATGTCGCTCGCCTTGATGATCATGTGCGCTCCTTCGCGTCGGATTCGGCCGCAGTGGGCCGGGAAACGGCCAGTGCCAGGTCGAGCGTGTCCATCAACTCGGTGATCTTGATCGGCTTGGTGAGGTAGCGGAAGAAGCCCGCGTCCAGCCCCTTCTCGATGTCGTGGGCCATCGCGTTGGCGCTCAGCGCGATCACCGGGATGTGGGCCGTGGCCGGGTCTTGCGACAGGAGCTCCAAGGCACGGATGCCGCTGATGCCGGGCAGGTTGATGTCCATCAGGATGGCGTCGGGCTGCGCGGTGCGGGCGATCTCGATGCCGTGGTTGCCGTTCCCCGCGCTCAGCAGGCGGATGTCGGCGCGGCGCGCGATGAGCCGCTCGATCAGCATCAGGTTGGTCGGGTTGTCTTCCACACACAGCACGGTGCGCAGGGCCACACCGGCCTGCGCTGGCGGGGGAGGCGCGGGCGTCAGGTCGATGACGCCACTGGCCAGTGATTCGGCCACCGCGGTGTTCAATTCGATCCAGAACACAGTGCCCACGCCGACCGTGCTTTCCACGCCAATCTCGCCGCCCATCAGCTCGACCAGCCGCTTGCTCACCACCAGGCCGATGCCGCTGCCTTGCTTGGTGCCCGATTCCTGGCCGAGCCGGTTGAAGGGCTGGAACAACTGGGCGATCTTTTCCGGTGACAGGCCTTCGCCGGTGTCGCGAAAGCTGATGCGCGTGCGCTCGTCCGCGACCACGCTGCACGTGACTTCGACGCTGCCGCCGACGCGGTTGTACTTGAGCGCGTTCGACAGCAGGTTGACCAGAACCTGCTTCAACCGCGTGGGGTCGGCATTCACGAAATGCGGGTCGGTGAGGTCCGGAAAGCGGATGTCGATGCCGAACATCTGGGCCTGCGGCTCGATCATCGACCGGCAGCCTTTCAGCGCCTCCATCAGCGACATAGAGCCGACCGAGAGCGACAACTTGCCCGATTCGATCAGCGACAGGTCGAGGATCTCGTTGATCAACTCCAGCAGGTACCACCCGGCCTGCAGGATCTGGTCGATGCTGTCTTTCTGGCGCGGTGTGGGCAGTGGCACGCCCGACTCCATCAACTGCGCGAAGCCGAGAATCGCGTTCAGCGGCGAGCGCAATTCATGGCTCATGCTGGACAGAAAATCCGACTTCGCGAGGTTCGCCTTCTCGGCCGCAAACTTGGCGCCTTCGAGCGCCACGTTGGTTTCATGCAGCGCCCGGTCGAGCATGCGGTGCTCGGTGACGTCGCGCGCTGCCGCGAACACGCCTTGGAGCTTGCGGTCGCGGTCGTAGAAGGTGGTGGCGTTGCACGAGACCACGGTTTCCTTGCCGTCTCGGGCCCGCGCCGTGAGTTCGTAGTTGGTGACCTTGTTCTCGTTCAGCACCCGCTTGATGCAGGCATCGGCGCGCTCGGCATCGGTGAAAAAGCTCCTGAACGGCGCGCCGATCAACTCTTCGCGCGTGCAGCCAGTCAGCGCTTCCATCTGCTTGTTGACGTCGGAGATGGCGCCTAACTGGTTGATCGTCAACAGAGCGTCGATGTCCGATTCGATCAGCGAGCGCGTGTAGAACTGCTGGTCGCGCAGCCGCTGGTCGAGTTTCTTCTGCTCCTCTTCGACCTGCTTGCGCGCCGTGTTGTCCGTGCCGATCAGCAGGTAACCGATGATTTCGCCGGGGGCGTCGCGCAGGGCCGTGACCGACACGATCGCCGGAAAGCGGCTGCCATCCTTGCGGATGTAGGTCAGCTCGTAGATATCCTCGATGCCGCGCGAGGCCTTGAACACCA
>CANJKD010000231.1 GCA_947474415.1 Burkholderiales bacterium
CGGGCTGGATCTTCGGCATCGCGGTGCTCAGCACGTTGACGATGATGCGGGGCATTCGCCGCTGGCCACCACGCCCGCACCCGCCGTCGCGGCTGCCGGCCGAGCGGCTGTGGGGCGGCATCCTGAGTGCGCTGCGCTTCGCCCGGCATTCGAAAATCATCCTCGCCCAACTGGTGCGCACCAGCGCCTACAGTGCCACCGGCTCGGCCCTGTGGGCGCTGCTGCCGATCATCGGCCAGCGCCAGCTCGGCCTGGGCGCTGCCGGCTACGGCCTGCTGATCGGCTGCCTGGGCGGCGGCGCGGTGATGGCCGGCCTGGTGATCGGCCGGTTGCGCGCGGGCGCCGGCCTGGAGCGGCTCGTCGGCGGTGGCTGCATCGTGTTCGCGGCCGTGATGGTGATCGGCGCGCTGGTGCGCGTGCATCTCGTCGTCTACGCCGCTTTGGTGCTCGGCGGCGGTGCCTGGATGGCGGTGATGTCGACCTTTAACACCGCCACGCAGACCAGCGCCCCGCTGTGGGTTCGGGCGCGCGCCACCGCGATGCACACGATGTGTGCACTCGGCTCGTTCGCGCTCGGCTCGGCGTTCTGGGGCGCGGTGTCGAGTGCCGCCGGGCTGACCACCGCCTTGTGCAGCGCCGCCGCCTGCATGGCCGCCGGTTTGCTGCTGGCCAAGCCGTTCCCGCTGCGCATGGGCGAAGCACAAGAGGTGACGCAGGTGGCGCCCTGGGAAGACCTGTTCGTGGCTCACGAGCCGCAGCCCGAAGCCGGGCCGGTGGCGGTGGAGATCGGCTATCGCATCCGCGCCGAAGAGACCTCCGCGTTCCTCGACACGGTGAGCCAGTTGCGTGCGCCGCGGCGCCGCGATGGCGCCACTTTCTGGCGCGTCTACCGTGACCTGGGCGACCCATCGCGTTACGTCGAGCGCTTCATCGTCACATCCTGGGCCGACTACCTGCACCAGCGCGCCCGCGCCACTGCGGCCGACCATGAAATCGAACTGCAGGTGCGCGCCTTCGTGGTGGCGGGCGAGCCGGTGACGATGCAACACTACATCGCGGAACGGTAGGTCCGAGCGTGTTCGACCGCGCCGGGCTTCGGATGTCATGCGCGCCACACAGACTGCCGAGAAGGACGCCATGCTCTCGCACCTTTTCATCGGCATCACCGACTTCGACCGGGCCCTGGCCTTCTATGGCGCCGTGTTGAGCGGCCTCGGCCTCGAAGCCCGCTTCCGCGACCGAAGCCGCCCGTGGGTCGGCTGCCAAGGCCGGGGCGAAGCCGGGCCACTGTTCCTCATCGGCTGGCCGTTCGACGGCAAGCCGCACGACCCCGGCGACGGCCAGATCGCCGCACTGCTGGCCGACAGCCGTGCCCTGGTCGACCGCATGCACGCAATTGCGCTCGCGCATGGCGGCCGCTGCGACGGCCCGCCCGGCCTGCGCCCGGAACAACACGAGAACGATCACGGTGCGCACTTCCGCGACACGGACGGCAACAAGCTCTGCGTGGCCTGCCTTTCGGCAGAGATTGCCTCGTAGCTTGAACGCGATGCCGAGAAACGCTGGGTTGGCCATCGCGTTCGCGCCAGGCCAGTTGCCGCTACGGGCCTTCCGGCGCGAAGTGCTTCAACGACACCCTCAGCGGCCTGGTCTTGGTGCCAGACACGCTTCGCGTGCCGTTCTATTTCGCCGCGTTCGAACATCACGGCGCGTCGCGCCCTGACGCTCAACGTGGCGGGCTGACACCGTCAGCTTTCAGCTGGGCAGCTTCGCTGCCAGCAGGTCGATCTTTTCGATGACCGGCGGTGTCGCCAGCAGCGCGGCGGCGTTGGCCATCAGGGCCGCGGCGATAGGGCCAGTCAGGTGGGCCTGGCGTCCGGTTTCGTCGGCGAAGGCGTCGAACACGCCGAAGGTCGAGGGGCCGAACTTCAACGCGAACCACGCGGTCGTGCCGGCTTCGGCATTGGCCAGCGGCAATGCCCCGGCCAGAAAATCGGCGACAGCGGCTTCCTTGCCGGGCTTGGCTTCGAGGCGGACGAACAATGCGAGCTTGACCATGGGGTGTTCCTTTCGGTGAACGGTGAAGAGGAGCGCAGTCTGGTTCCGGGAGTGCATTTCGACGAGTGGCAAGACCGACATCGTTGATATCATTCTTGCCATGCGACTGCACCTGCTCGTGCTCGATGGCGTGTTCGATCTCGGCCTGGCCGCGCTGACCGACACGCTCAGCTCCGCCAACGAACTCGCGGCCACGCTGCCCGACGCGCCGGCGCCGATCGAGTTCACTCTCGTCGGCGTGCGCAAGCACGTGCGCACCGCGCAAGGCCTGACCGTGCCGGTGCTGCCGGCCACCAGCGTACGTCGGCCCGATGTGGTGCTCGTGCCCGCGCTCGGCGCCAAGATGCCCGACAGGCTCGCGGCGCGTCTCGCGCTCCCGGACGTGGCCGACGCCATGCTCGTGCTGCAGCGCTGTTCACACGCCGGCGCCACGCTGGGCGCGGCCTGCACCGGCACCTTCGTGCTGGCCGAGAGCGCGCTGCTCGATGGCCAGCGCGCCACCACCTCGTGGTGGTTGGCGCCGATGTTCCGCCAGCGTTACCCGCGGGTTCTTCTCGATGAGTCGCGCATGCTCGTGAATTCGGCCGGCTTCACGACCGCCGGCGCGGCGATGGCGCACCTCGATCTGGCGCTCGGCGTGGTGCGTGGCCGCAGCCCGGCACTGGCTGCGCTGGCGGCGCGTTACCTGCTGGTCGAGGCGCGCGGCTCGCAGGCCGGGTTCGTGATCCCCGATCACCTGGCGCATGCCGACCCGGTGGTCGAGCGTTTCGAGGGCTGGGCGCGGCAGCGGTTGGCCAGCGGCTTTTCGCTCGCCGACGCCGCACGCTCGGTCGGCGCCAGCCAGCGCACCCTGGCGCGGCGGCTGCAGAGTGTGCTGGGCAAAACCCCGCTGTCGTACTTTCAGGATCTGCGGGTCGAGCGCGCCGTGCACCTGCTGCAGACCAGCGCCGAAAGCGTCGACCAGATCGCCACGAAGATCGGCTACGCCGACGGCGTGACCTTGCGCAGCCTGCTGCGCCGCAAGCTCGGCCGCGGCGTGCGCGAGTTGCGCGCGAGGGCCTGAACACGCGCCCTTGGCGCACCGCGCCGGCGCGGCATCGCGTTTGCCTGAATCCTTTGGCCGCAACCACGCATGCACCGTTCGGAGGATTCGCCATGAACGACCACGCCATCTCGCTGGTGCGAGAAAGCTTCGATCTGGTCACGCCGATCACGCCGCAGGCCGCGGCGCTGTTCTACGCCAACCTGTTCGAAGCCGACCCGCAACTCAAGCCGCTCTTCAAAGGCGACATGGTGGTGCAGGGACATTCGTTGATGCAGATCCTCGAACTGGCGGTGAACATGCTCGACCAACCCCACGTGCTGGTGCCCGCATTGCAAGACCTCGGCCGCCATGCAGGTTACGGTGCGCTCGACCATCACGACGACACGGTGGGTGGCGCACTGCTGAAGTCACTTCGGCGAGGCCTGGGTGCCCCCTGGGCGCCCGAGGTGGAAGAAGCCTGGGCGGAGGTTTACGGCGTGTTGGCCGGCACGATGAAGGAGGCGGCGGAGGTACCGGCCTGAGTGCACACGGTTCAGACCGTGAAGCCTTTCGAGCCCGTCTTCACACGCTCCGGCGGCCGCCTGCTGGCATAGGGCAAGCCAGCGCCGCCGGTCACGTGGCTGGCGATCAGCTTGGCCTGCCGGCCGATCGGTTCGATGAAGCGCAGCGCCTGCCCGCCGATGCTGATGCAGTCGCCGAACGCGTGGATGTTGGGCACGTTGGTGCGCAGCGTGAAGGCATCGACCGCCATGCCGTTGTTCCAGTCCAACCGCGCGCTCTGTGCGAGCCTGCCGGGGGTTCGCAAGCCGGTCGCGGCGAACACGTGCTCTGTGTCGAAGCGCTGGCCGTCTTTGGTTTCAACAGCGCAGGTGCCGCCGACTTCTCCGACGCTGGCAATCTGCACGCCCCCCGCGAAGCGCAGCGGCAGCCCACGCCACGCGTCGAGCAATTCGTGTGACGCGGCTTCGCCGAGCAAATGGGCCAGCGGCAAAACATTCATGTCCAGCAAAGTGACAGCGTGACCGGCCAGCGCCAGATCGTTCGCGATTTCGAAGCCGACCAGGCCGGCACCGGCGATCAGCACGCGCTGTGGCGTGGCCGCGTTCGGCGCGCCGAGCAGCGAACGAAACTTCAGGTACGCGTCGAGGTGGTTGACGCGCCAGTACAGCGCGGCCGCCAGTTGCGCCACCTCGCGCGGCTCGGCCCCGTGTGCGAGCACGAGGTGGCGGTAACGCAGGCTGCCGCGGGTCGTGCGCAAGGTGTTGGCTTGCGTGCTCACGCTGACAGCGTAGGTGCGTGGCAGCAGGCGCACATTCAGACGCCGATCAGCCGGCGCGGCCGGCGCCGACGATCACCACGCCGGCGTTGCCGCGCGCACCGGCGGTCTGGCGCGGGGCCGCCGTGCGGCGCTCGATGGCGGCCGATTCATACGGTTCGAAGTCGGCCTTGGTCACGCCGCACAGTGGGCAGGCCCAGTCGTCGGGGATGTCGCCGAAGCGGGTGCCGGGGCGAGGCCGCTGTCGGCATCGCCCTGGGCTTCGCCGTAGATCAGCCCGCAAGTGCGCCAGATGAACGACCTGAGTGCTGCTTCGACGACGAGCGCGAGTGTCAGGCCGGCATCTCGGCTGCGCTGAGCCGCGCGATTTCCTGGCGCAGGTGCTTGATCGCCGGCGTGACGCTCGCGACGAAATGCGACTCGCGCACGCGGCGCTGCACCGCCGAGCTCATCAGATGACCGCGTGCGCCCCGGTGCAGCAGGGCAGATTGCGCCGAGCGCAGCGACTGGTCGCTGGCATGCGCACGCGCGTCCAGCACGTAGATCAGAAATTCCTTGTGGTTCGCATACGGCGATTGCGCGAGCCGCATCGTGCGTTCGGTCAGCGCATCGAGCTCGGCCTGCAACTCGTCGGGCCGGTCTTATTGATTCGGCCCAAAGAAATAGGAACTTTTAGGTGAACGTAAGCTCCAAGATGGATGTGAACCGCCCCGGGTTTTGAGGAGGCTCCAACTCTTGAGAAGATGGAGCCATGAACAAGTCGAACAAGTTCTCACCTGAGGTCCGTGAGCGTGCAGTGCGCCTGGTACAGGAGCACCGTGGGGAGTACC
>CANJKD010000232.1 GCA_947474415.1 Burkholderiales bacterium
CGTCGATCTCGTTGTCGGCGGCGCGTGCCGCCGAGCCGGCGGGCCGCACGGCGGTGATGCGGCCGCGCAGCACGTACACGTCGGATGCCGGCTGCAGGCGCGCAGCCACGCTGTCGAAGACGCGTGCGTTGCGGATCACGGTCAGGCCCGGCAGCGGGTGGCGCAGCCTCAAAGCCATGTCGCGAAGCGCCGCTTCTTCGGCGACCTGCTGGCGCGCTTCAAGTGCGGCACGGCTCGATTGCCAGCCGTCTTCGATGAAGATCTCGCCGCTGTAACCGCCGAAGGCGAAGAGCCGGGGAGCGGGCCCGGTGGTGGCCCACACGAAGACCGGCTGCAGGCCCAGGCCGGTTTGCAAGAGGAGTTGCACACGGCGTGTTGCGCCGCCTTGTGCAAGATCCAGTTCGTCGAGCGGACGCTGGCTCAGGCTGCCGCTGGGCAGCAGCGGCATGCGGCCATCGGCGCGCCGCGCCAGGGCCGCGATGGCCACCGACACCGGCGCCATCGAACTGTTCAGCGGCACGTACAGGCCCGGCCCGGCCAGCGTGGCGCTGCCGCGCTCGGAGGTGGACCGCCATTCGGCGCGCTCACCCTTGCGCTCGAAGCGCTCGTCAACCCTCGCACCCATCGTCGACAGGCCTTCGACGTGGTATTCGCTGAACGTGCCGTCGGGTGCCAGCCGGAAGCGCTCGGTCAGTTCGGGGCCGCGGCCGTTGTTCTTGTAGCGGTAGGTCACGGTGAACAGGCCGTCGTCGGCCTCTTCCACCCGCTGCTCGCCGGGCGTGCCGATGTTGTCGCTGACATAAACATAACGCGTGGTTTGAGCCGCTTCCGCCGGGCTGCTGGCGAATGGCAGGCCGATCAGAACGGCGGCAGCGGCCAGCGCCAGCAAGGTGACGGCTTGGGTGCGCCGTGCCAACAAGGGGGTCGGTGTCATGGCAATTCCTGGTGAGAATCCGTGTGGCATGTCAGCCCTGCACCGCTCTCGCGGCGCAGGTCAGCGCTTTCCCTCTTGCTTGACCAGACGCAGCGCGTGCCGCCGGCCGGACACTGAATTCTGAACGTCGCATGCCCAGCCGGTGCGACGCTCGCCCAAGGGTATCGGACTGGCACGCATACCGCTGCACTACGGCTGGTGCTGCACCGTGCTCAGGTTCGCGAACACATCGGTGCTGTTGCCTTCGACGCGCACCGCCGGGCGCACCGGGCAGGCCTCGCTGCCCTTGACGACGAGGAAGTTCTGCTGCGTCAGGGGGGCGTCCACGGCGGCGTAGCTCGGCGGGTGTTCGAGATTTGCATCGACCGCGCCGCTGCTGTCCAGGTCAGCGCTGAAGCGGCACACGCGCCGGTCTGCGGTGCTGCTGCCGATCGCCCAGCCGGTGGGCACGAGCGTGGCGCGGCCCGACCATTGCCCGCTGGGCAGCGGGTAGACGACGCACTGGTAGGCGAGGTGGCGGTCACCGGTGTCGGCCCAGGTCGAGGCGCCGACGCTTGCGGGCAAAGCCGCCAGCGGCACGGCCTCGATGTGCAGGCTGGCGGCTGCGAGGTACGACACGGTTTTCATCGCCTCGCTGGCGCAAATCGGTGCGTGGGCGTAGGTGCCACCGGTGAGCGCCAGTGCAATCGCGGTCGAAAGCGCGGGTTCGGCCGCCTGCGCCGGGTCGGGGGGCGACGCGCTCGTGAACCGCACCGAGCCACTGAGCAGGTAGCCGACGTTCGCGTCGCAGGCGGACAGGTCGGCGGCCTGCAGGTCGCGCGTGGCGGTGGCGGCGCTGATGCCGGTGCAGCGGCCGGTGACCAGCCCGCTGTGGTTGTCGAACACCAGCGCGGCCGTGCCGTCGCTGACGGGCTTGATGGCGCTGCGGCCGCCGCCCAGGTCTTTCGCGGCGAGCGGAATGCGCGCTGAGCGCCCGAACGCGCCCTTCACCGGCATGCCGCTGCGGGCGATGCCGAGCGCGCCGCTGTAGGCCGGGTCGTTGCCGTTGATGATGGAGTTCAGGGCCACCTGCTGTGCCGCGCCGCTGCGGTCGTTCCAGCTCACCGTGACGGACGCGCTCTTCGCGCCCGGTGCACTCGCCGCATCGATCTGGCGCGCGACCGTGTAACGGGTGTTGGTGGCGTAGCCTGCGGCCGAATCGACGGTCGTGGAAGCGCTGACCACATCGGCATAGGAACGCAGCCCGCCGGAGGCTGCGACAACCGAAAAGGCACGCAGCGATTCCAGGTCTTCCTGGCCGAGCCGCACGGCCTCGGAGCGCTGGCGGGCAAGATCGGAGTTGAGGCGCAACTGGGTCTGGACCCGCGCCACCGTGAGCATGCCGAGCGAGACCACGAGGAAGGCGACCAGCGCTTCGAGCAGGGTGGTGCCGCGCTGGCGGCGTGCGGTCGGTGGCGCCGTGCCAGCGCGCGCCTTGGATCGGGGTGACGGGCAATGCATGGTCTGGCCCGCCTCAGAAGTCGCGCCAGCTGCCGCTCACGCGCACGAAGCTGCCGCTGCTGCCTTTCAGCAGCGCCAGCAATTCGGTGTCGTAGAAAAGTTCGGGCGCGCCGTTGCCGAGGTAGTCGGCTTCGCTGATCAGCGCACCACGCACGCCCGCGCCGCTGCCGGTGGTGCCATTCCAGCCCAGCGACCGGCCATAGACTAGGCCGTGCAGCAGCACGGCGCCGTCGAGCCGCACCGCACCGTTCACGACGATCAGCGCCGGGCGCTGCGGCGAGCCCAGTGTCAGCGGCCCGGCCAGCGTGAGGTCGCCTTCGACCCACAGCATCGGGTTGTTGCCGGCGCTCGCAATGGCCGCGACCAGGGCCGAGGTGCAGCCCGAACGGCAGTCGATGCGAGCGACGCTCGGCTGGTTTTTCCAGCCGGCCTTGTCGAGGCCGAAATAGGTGGCGAAGAACGCATCGGCTCCCAGTGCCGCGAGCGCAAGGTCGTTGCCGATCACCGCACCGGCGAGTGAGGCGCCGGCCGGTGTGCTCAGGCGTGCCTGGGCCGCGGCCACCGTGCTGCCGGCATGGATAGCGATGCCGGAATCCGGGTCGGGGTTGTGCACGCCGAGGGTGGCGGCGTCGGCGTCGAAGGCGCCACGCGTGGTCAATGTGGCGGTGGGGGGTGTGCGCAGCCCGCCGAGCAGGGCCAGGTCGGCCTGGACGCGCGCCGTGGCGTCGGCGTTCGCGGTCGAGCCGGCCAAGCAGGCGCCCGCCAGCCGCGTGCAGCCGGTCGCGGTGACGTGCACGACACCGGGCTTCGCGCCGGCCGTGAATTGCAATGTGAAAGCCGGTGCGGGGTTGTTGCCCGTCGGCGCAGACAGCACCGGCGCACCGTTCACCGGGCAGCTGCAGGCCCAGCCGCTGCTGGTGCGCACACAGGTCGGCTGCAAGGCGGTGGCGCCGCCGCCGTTGTTCCAGGTGATCGGTGTGAAGGCCGACGTGGCTTTCGCGTAGCTCAGGTAGCGGGCACGGAACGAGGTGGCTGCGGCATCGCTGACCGGCGCGCAGGCGGGATCGAGCCGGTCCGGGTTGTTGAGCTGCGCCTGGGCCCATTCGAGCCCGGCCTCGGCGGCCTCGAAGGCCTGGGTCGAGCGGTACTGGTTCGCCGAGGCGCGCTGTTCGAACACCAGGTTGCGGTTCACGAACACGGCCACCAGCACCATCGCGAAGAACAGCAGCATCGTGACGACGAGGGCGGCCGCGCCGCGCTGCCGCGCGGCCGTGGTGGCCTGTGCCTGCGGCGTCATCGCATCACACCGGGCAGGCGCCGCTGACGGCATCGTTGCGCAGCCGCACGTTGCTGCGCAGGCTGCGGATCACGCTGGTGTCGGTGGTGGAACGGCCGGTCACGACGAGCGCCAGGCTGCGCACTTGCTGGCGCGGCGGGCAGCTCGTGCTGCCAGTCGGGCAGGCCTGCGTGCAATAGCCGCGCAGGTCGATTTCCTGGACCGTGGGGGTGACGCTGAACTCGGTGATGTCGAGCGTGCCGGCGTCGGTCAGCGCCTGCCAGTTGCCGGCACCGAGCTGCATCTCGATGACGCGGTTGCGCAGCCGGAAGCCGAACTGCTCGTTCGTGTCGAT
Organism: Burkholderiales bacterium; assembly: GCA_947474415.1. Classification (GTDB taxonomy): domain Bacteria; phylum Pseudomonadota; class Gammaproteobacteria; order Burkholderiales; family Burkholderiaceae_C; genus LMDS01. The sequence continues at coordinate 4,066 of CANJKD010000232.1, forward strand.
GAGGTTGTTCTCGGTGCTGTCGCGCGAGTAGCGGAAGCTCACGGCGTCAGAGGCCGCGCTGCCGGGCGCGACCGCCCCATACGGGTTCGCGGCGACGCTGGTGCTGTCCACTGACCAGACGCCCTGGGTGGCGGCGCCCCAGAAGCCGGCGCGGCGCAGGTCGCGCGAGATCACGTCGGTGGCGGTGCGCAGGTCTTGCATCAGCCGCGCTTCGAGCAGCAGGTTGCGGCTTTCGCGCAGGTTGCCGGCCAGCAGCGTGCTTCCCGCCGCGGCGATGAACAGCGCGATCGCCACGCCCACCAGCAGTTCGACCAGCGACAGGCCGCGTTGTGCAATGCGGGCTGCGACGCGGGCCGCGCAGCCGTGTTTCATTGCATGCAGCCCGAGGTTCGCAGCCATCACAGGTTCCAGCACTTGCGGTTGACCGGATCCGGATTCGCGACCGTGGCGTCGGGCCCGGACGCATAGCTGATGTTTGCGCCCGCCACCTGCAGCGACAGGTTGCGGCAGTTGGCGTCCCGGGCTTGCGTGCCGGTGGCGGTGGCCAGCACGACGTAGCCGTCCTCGTCGGCCGAGAGGGCCTGCAAGCTGTAGTGCCCGGCGGGCGACACGCCCGGCGTGCCGATGTCGGCCAGGCTGCCGTAGCGCGCGCCGTTGCTGCGGAAGCGCTCCTGCGCGGCCTGCACTTGCATCATCGAGACCAGCGCATCGGTGCGGCGTGTGCGTTGCAGCTGGCTTTCGAACGTGGGCAGTGCGACGCCCGTCAACGCGCCGGCCATCGACACCACCGCCAGCAGTTCGATCAGCGTGAAGCCACCGATGGCCTGGCGCTGGCGGGCCGCGGCGGGCGCGTGAACGGGGCGTGTGGCGCATGTCGCGTCGATTATCGGTGCGCTGCCAGCGCTGTCGCCAGCCACGATTTGCGGCGTTTGCTGCGTTTGGTGCCCGCCGAAGAGCTGGCCGTGCGATGCGTTGAAGTGGGTTCGCATGGGGTGGCTCCTGGCGGTCTTTGAGGGGCGTTGGGTAGGGGTTCAGCAAGCGCGGTAGCCGGGCACGGCGGCCAGCGGCGAACAGCTGCGCACACGGCCCATGATGTTCACGACATGGTTGACCGAG
>CANJKD010000233.1 GCA_947474415.1 Burkholderiales bacterium
CTTCACGCCAGCAGCGATCACGAGCAGCACCGGCGTGATCAGCACCAGGATGATCGCGGCCAGCACGATGTCGCTGATGCGCTTCACCAGCTCGTTGGTGCCAGTGAACGGTGTCTCGCAGATGCCCACCACCGGCACGCCGTTCATGTCTTGAAGCCGGCCCTGGATGATGCTGATGCCGAACACGTCGGGCACGAAGAACAGCGAGGCGGTGGTGCCCTGCACGCTTTCAAGGAGCTCGACGATGCGCGGCTGTGAGCCGAGCGGCAGCGTGATGTAGACCTCGCGCACGCTGTGCTCGATGACGTAGTCTGCGACATCTCTCAGGCCGCCGAGGCGCTTTGCACTGGCGTCGACATGCAGCCGTTCATCGATGCGGTCATCGAAGTAGCCGACGAAGTCGACGCCGTAGTCTTCGCTCTCGGTCAGGGCGCGCGCCACCTTCACGCCGAGCAGGCCGCCGCCCACCACCACGGCACGCCGCCGGGATTCGGGCTGGGCGGAGATGCGCTGAACCACCCCTTTGCCGACCCACACCGCGAGCCACTGCAGGACGGGCGTGGCCACGATCCACATCAGCAGCACGTCGTCTTCGAAGTAGTGCAGGCTGCGCGTGGCATAGCCGCACAGCGCGAGGATGCCGATCAACATCACCCAGGACGAAGCGATGTCGACGCCGGCGGCGATGAGGTTGTCGCGGAAGCGGTTGCGTCCAGGGAAGGTGAGCGCGAACACGAGCAGGCACAGCGTGAGCGCGGGACGGTCGATCAGTTCGTCGGAGTACAGCGTGGCGAACAGAAACACCAGCACCGTGATGCTGGGTTCAAGGAAGGCGGCCACGAGCGATGTCACCGACTGCGGTGCGCTGTAAAACGTTCGTTTGTAGGTGCGGTCGTCGAACATCGTTCAGTGGTGAGCCCTCGCTGCACCTGCCGGCTGGTGGGTGAGCTTGGAGGCATCTGGCCATATCGGCCGAAGGAAAGACCGGCTGGAGGGTGCGCGGCACCGCCGCCCTGCCATCGGGGCTCGCACGCTCGCCGCCGGTCAGGCGACACGCCGACCGATTCTGCCCCAAAACCACTGCTCTTCATGACCTTGCGCCAGGGAGCGAACGAGGTCGACATGCCTACAATCGTGCATGTTTAACGGTTTGAACCTCATGTTGGGCAACGCTGTGATCGAGCGCGCGACCCTGCTCGTGAACCACGTGCTGGGTTCGGAAACGGTGGCCATGGACCGCCTTCGCGGCCACGCCGGGCGTTGCATCCAGTTGCAGTTCGACGGTTGGCCGTCCCTGCTGCCGCCCTTGCCGAACACCGCCTTTCGCGTCACGCCGGCCGGCCTGGTCGAATGGTGCGGTCCCGATGCACCGCCCGACGCCGACCTTCGCGTCCTCATCGATGCATCGAATCCCGCGCTGGCCATGGCGCAGGCCCTGAGCGGCGAGCGCCCGAAGGTCGATGTGGCCGGTGACGCCGCCTTCGCAGCCGACCTGAACTGGCTCTTCGACAACCTGCGCTGGGATGTGCAGGACGATCTGGCGCGCCTCGTGGGCCAGGCGCCGGCGCGCGAGATGGCGCGTGTGGCCGGCGGCATTGCGGCCGGCATGCGTGAGGCGGTGCGCACGCTGACCGGCCTGGCGATACGCAAATGAGCCGAACGGGACGAGCGCCGGGCCGCCCCAAGCGGGCTCGCATACCCTCGGGGGATCGGCGAACGTACGCGTTCGACGAGGGGCTCCATTGAGGCACATCGCGCGGCTCGTCGTCATCTGCGTCACGGTCTTTCGCTACGGGCTCGACGAACTGGCCTTGTCCAGTTTTCGCCACCCCTGGGTGCGTGTGCTGGTGCGGGTGATGATGATCGGCCGCAGCCTCGACGCGCCCCGCGGCGAGCGCCTGCGCATGGGGCTGGAACGGTTGGGGCCGATCTTCGTCAAGTTCGGCCAGGTGCTTTCGACGCGTCGCGACCTGCTGCCGGCCGACCTGGCCGATGAACTCGCGAAGCTGCAGGACAACGTGCCGCCGTTCCCTGCCGAAGAGGCGCGCCGCATGGTCGAAAGTGCGCTGGGCAAGCCGATCGAGGCGGTGTTCGCGCGTTTCGATGCCGAGCCGGTGGCCAGCGCATCGATCGCGCAAGTGCATTTCGCGCGGCTGAAAGACGGCCGCGAGGTGGCGGTGAAGGTGCTGCGCCCCGGCATGCTGGCGGTGATCGACGACGACCTGTCGCTGCTGCGCATGATCGCGGTGTGGGTGGAACGCCTGAGCGCCGACGGCAAGCGGCTGAAACCGCGCGAGGTGGTGGCCGAGTTCGACAACTACCTGCACGACGAACTCGACCTCGTGCGCGAGGCCGCGAACGCCGCGCAACTGCGCCGCAACATGCAGGGCCTCGGCCTGATTCTGGTGCCCGAGATGGTGTGGGACTACTGCACCCAGACCGTGATCGTGATGGAGCGCATGAACGGCGTGCCGATCAGCCAGACACAGCGCCTGATTGACGCCGGCATCGACATCCCGAAGTTGGCGCGCGACGGCGTCACGATCTTCTTCACCCAGGTGTTCCGCGACGGCTTCTTCCACGCCGACATGCACCCCGGCAACATCCAGGTCTCGATCGCACCCGAGACCTTCGGGCGCTATGTCGCGCTTGACTTCGGCATCGTCGGCACGCTCACCGAAGTCGACAAGGAATACCTGGCGCAGAACTTCATCGCCTTCTTCCGGCGCGATTACAAACGCGTGGCCGAGCTGCACGTGGAAAGCGGCTGGGTGCCGCCGAACACGCGAGTCGATCAGCTCGAAGGTGCGATCCGCGCGGTCTGCGAGCCGCACTTCGACCGGCCGCTGAAAGACATCTCGCTCGGCCAGGTGCTGCTGCGTCTGTTCCAGACCTCGCGCCGTTTCAACGTCGAGATCCAGCCGCAGCTGGTGCTGCTGCAGAAGACCTTGCTGAACGTCGAAGGGCTCGGCCGCCAGCTCGACCCCGAACTCGACCTGTGGAAAACCGCCCGGCCTTTCCTGGAGCGATGGATGCACGAGCAGGTGGGCTGGACCGGCTTCGTCGAGCGGCTGAAAAACGAGGCGCCGCGCTACGTGCAGCTGCTGCCCGAACTGCCGCGTTTGCTGCACGCCGCACTGCAACCGCATGCCACTGACCAGCAGCGCGTGCTCGAAGCCTTGCTGGTCGAGCAGCGCAGCACGAACCGGCTGCTGCGCACCGCCGTGTATGCCGGCGTGGCGGTGCTGCTTGGGCTTCTGGCGATTCAGATCGCGGCGCGCCTGCATTGACGGTACCACCGCTTCGCATCAGGGTCGCACCCTATAATTTACGGTTTTCCTGTTTGAATCAAGGGCTTGGTCATGCCAATCTACGCCTATCGCTGCGCCACCTGCGGCCATGCGAAGGATGTGCTGCAGAAGATGTCCGACGCGGTGCTGACCGTTTGCCCGGACTGTGGCGCTTCGACGTTCCTCAAGCAGGTCACTGCGGCCGGTTTTCAGCTCAAGGGTTCGGGCTGGTACGTGACCGACTTCAAGGGCGGCGCCGCAGCGCCGCCACCTGCCGACGGCGCCAAGGCTGACGCCGCGAAGGGCGACGCACAGAAGGGCGACGCACAGAAGGGCGACGCACAGAAGGGCGATGTACAGAAGGGCGATGCGACCAAAGGTGACGCGCCCAAAGGTGATGGAGCCCCTGCCGCGAAGTCCGGTGCCCCTGCCGCCGTGGCGCCTGCCGCCACGCCGGCACCGCCTGTGGCCAATGGCAGTTGAACCGCCTGGCTGACCCGACTGACCAGGAATTGGCGTGAAGAAATACCTCATCGCGGGCCTGCTTGTCTGGCTGCCTCTGGCAGTCACGATCTGGGTGCTGAGGGCGGCCCTGGGCACGCTCGATGGCGTGTTCGGCTGGCTGCTCAGTGGCTCGCAGGCGGTGTTGCCCGAGGGCGCGCACGGCTCGATCGAACTGCTGCGCCAGATTCCCGGCCTGGGTGTGATCGCGGTGGTGCTCGGGCTGTTGCTCACCGGCGTGTTCGCGACCAACATCTTCGGCCAGTGGTGGCTGAACCAGGGCGGGCGCGTGCTGGCCAAGATTCCGATCGTCAAGTCGATCTACAGCTCGGTCAAGCAGGTGTCCGACACGCTGTTCTCCAGCAGCGGCAACGCGTTCCGCGAAGCGGTGCTGGTGCAGTACCCACGCGCCGGCAGCTGGACCATCGCCTTCGTCACCGGCAAGCCGGGCGGCGAGACCGCGCTGCACCTGCAGGGCGACTGGCTGAGCCTGTACGTGCCGACCACGCCGAACCCGACCTCGGGCTTCTTCCTGATGGTGCCGCGCGCCGATGTGATCGTGCTGCACATGAGCGTTGACGAAGCGCTGAAATACGTGATCTCGATGGGCGTGGTGGCGCCGCCGATGCCGCCGGCATCTTCGGGTTCGGGGGTCCCGCCGGCCGCGCCGGCCTTGCACGACGAAGCCACCCGAAATTGACCAGGCTGGGCGGCCTGGCAGCCGCTCAGCGCCACGCTGCTGCAAGCCAGCGTCACAGAGCCACCCGAGAATCCCTGCAAGCCGGTTGTGGCCCACGCAGGCGACCGATTCGAACCAGACCCCGGAGTGATTTCATGAGAACAACGTATTGCGGCCTCGTCTCCGAGGCGCTGATGGGCCAGACCGTGACGCTGATGGGCTGGGCCCACCGACGCCGCGACCATGGCGGCGTGATCTTCATCGACCTGCGGGACCGCGAAGGCCTGGTGCAGGTGGTGTGCGACCCCGACCGTGCCGACATGTTCGGCGTGGCCGAAACCATCCGCAACGAGTTCTGCCTGAAAATCGTTGGCAAGGTGCGCGCACGCCCCGACGGCACCGTCAACGCCAATATCACGAGCGGCAAGATCGAGGTGCTGTGCCACGAGATCGAGGTGCTGAACCCCAGCGTCACGCCGCCGTTCCAGATCGACGACGACAACCTGTCCGAGACCACCCGCCTCACGCACCGCGTGCTCGACCTGCGCCGCCCGCCGATGCAGCGCAACCTGATGCTGCGCTACCGCGTCGCGATGGAAGTGCGCAAGTTCCTCGACCTGAACGGTTTCATCGACATCGAAACGCCGATGCTCACCCGGAGCACGCCCGAAGGGGCGCGCGACTACCTGGTGCCGAGCCGCGTGC
>CANJKD010000234.1 GCA_947474415.1 Burkholderiales bacterium
CCGGCTTGCCGGCGTCACGCACGAGTTCGTGGATCGCGTTGATGGCGATGTTGCCTTGCTGGTGGCCGAACACGATGCCGCCGAGCATGATCTCTTCGCTGAGCTGTTGCGCTTCGGATTCCACCATCAGCACGGCGGCTTCCGTGCCGGCCACGATCAGGTCCATCTTCGAGCCGAGCAACTGCGTCTTGCCGGGGTTCAGCACGTATTCGCCGTTGATGTAGCCAACCCGGGCGGCGCCTACGGGTCCGTCGAACGGGATGCCCGAGATGGCCAGCGCCGCGCTCGCGCCGATCAGCGCGGCGATGTCGGCCGACACTTCGGGGTTCAGCGACATGACGTGGATGATGACCTGTACTTCGTTGTAGAAGCCCTCCGGGAACAGCGGGCGCAGCGGCCGATCAATCAGGCGTGAGGTCAGCGTTTCGAGCTCGCTCGGGCGGCCTTCACGCTTGAAGAAGCTGCCCGGGATCTTGCCGGCGGCGTAGGTCTTTTCGAGGTAATCGACCGTCAGCGGGAAGAAGTCTTGACCCGGCTTCGGATTCTTGGCCGCCACGACGGTGGCGAGCACCACGGTGCCTTCGATGTTGACGATCACTGCGCCGCCAGACTGGCGCGCGATCTCGCCGGTTTCCATCACGACAGTGTGCTGACCCCATTGGAAGGTCTTGGTAACTTTGTTGAACATGCTCATGGGTATGTCTCCGTGGGTGGTGGCGGACACTCGTGGCGACCCGCCGGGTGCGGAACACGACCTTCGGGCAGGATGCCATTCCAGGGGTGTTCGTGTGCGCCGCGCGCAAGGAACATCGGTGGAATGACACGGCAACGCCGGGGGTCGGGGCTCCAGGTCAATGAGAGAAACGCAAAGAGCCTGTGCTGGGGGAATCCAGACAGACTCTTAAGCAAATGTGGCCTTGCCACTTTGCCTGAACCCTGGGGGAGGGAATGTCGAAGACATTTCCTGGGGGCTCTGCAGTTCTGCTTCGTGCTTACTTGCGCAGGCCCAGTTTCTGGATCAGCGCGGTGTATCGAACGGCGTCGCAGTCTTTCAGGTAGGACAGCAGGCTCTTGCGCTGGTTGACCATCTTCAGCAGGCCGCGTCGACCGTGGTGGTCTTTGCTGTGGGTCTTGAAGTGGGGCGTCAGGTCGTTGATGCGGGCCGTCAGGATGGCGACTTGCACTTCCGGCGAGCCGGTGTCGTTGGCGCTGCGCGCATGGACCGCGACGATCTCGGCCTTGTTGATGGTGGCGTTGGACATTTCTCGTTTCCAGTGGAATGGAACCGAGCCACCCTGAGCGCCCCGACAATGTCGAGGGCAGAGTGCCACGGTTCCGACTGCCTTCGCCTGGTCTTGCAACCATGTCGAAGGCGCTACTTGCGCACACCAGTGAAACCGACCGGTGCCGTGCTGCTCTTGTCACTTCACGCCGGGAGGCGCAAAGCCGATCAATTATAGCCTGAGGAACTTTGCCAGTCGTTCCACGCCCTGTGCCAGGCGCATCGGGTCGTTGGAGGCGAAACACCAGCGCAGCCAGCCCTCGGCCTCGTCGCCAAAAGCCGCACCTGGCGCCAGGCCCAGGCCTGCTTCGACCACCAGTCGCTTGGCCAACGCCAGCGAATCGGTATGGCCCGCGATTCGGAAGAACGCGTACATGCCGCCTTCGGGCACCGCCACCGTCACGCCCGGCACCGCAGCGAGCGCCGGCAGCAAGGTGTCGCGACAGTTTTTCAAACGGCTCACCAGGCCAGGCACGAAGTCGGCAGCGCCCGCCAACGCTGCCAGCCCGGCGCGCTGGATGAACACCGGCGCGCACGAGGTATTGAACTCGATCAGCTTGCCAAGGGCGGGCATCAACACCGCCGGCACCACCAGCCAGCCGAGCCGCCAGCCGGTCATCAGAAAGCTCTTCGAGAAGCTGTGCGCCACGACCAATCTGTCGTCGGGCTCGGCGATGTCGAGGAAGCTCGGCGCACAGTTCGAGCCCGGCGCATTACCCGGCGCGAAATAGACCCGTTCATAGACCTCGTCCGCAATGATCCAGGTGCCGGTGCGGCGGCAATGCGCCAGGATGGTTTCCTGCTCGGCGCGCGCGAGCGTCCAGCCGGTCGGGTTGTTCGGCGCGTTGACGAGCAACACGTTGGTGGCCGGCGTGATTGCCGCCAGCAGCCCGGGCAGGTCGAGGCACCAGGCGCCGTCGCGCACTTGCAGCGGCACACGCTTCACTGTCGCGCCCAGAATCGCCGGCTGGGCCGTCAGGTTCGGCCACACCGGCACCACCGCAACCACTTCATCGCCCGGCCCAGCCAGTGCCTGCATCGCCAGCATCAGTGCATTCACACCCGACGAGGTAACGGCGATGCGGCTCGCGGCGACCGGCTTGTGCAGGCCGCTGACGTAGCCCGACAGTGCCTCTCGAAGTTCTGGCAGGCCGAGGTTGTGGGCGTAGAAGGTTTCGCCGTCCTGCAGTGATTTCACTGCCGCTTCGCGGATGAACAGCGGCGTCGGCTCGTCGCTTTCGCCGAACCAGAAGGCCAGCACATCGTCGCGCCCGAGCCCTGCGTTGGCGACTTCGCGGATCTTCGATCCGGGCAATTGATCGATCACGAATCTCATCGGGGCTCCCTGGGCGCGGCGTGGACTTTCAAGGCTCTTGAAAACAAAAATGCCGCTGCATATTCAGCGGCATGGTTGCCGCATGGTTCAGCAGCCGAGTTCGATTCTAGGAGCCAGCCCATGTTCGTCCTGCCACGTTACATCTCCCCTCGGGCCGCCGTGCCTGCATTCAGCCGTTCCCTGGAGCGCCAGCTCGAAGAGGCGGGCGAGCGCCAGTCAGGCCCCACCACCCATGAAGCGCCGGTGCGCACGCCGGCGATGGATGTCACCGAATCAGACACCCATTACACCGTGACGTTCGACATGCAGGGCGTGAGCCGCGAGCAGTTGAAGGTGTCGATCGAAGCCCCTCGCGTCAGCGTCGACACTGTGGCGGCAACGCCGGTAGGCACCACCACCGCCGACAGTCCGCCCAGCGCCGTTCCGGAAGCGAGGCGCGCCACACGTGTGTTCTACCGCGAACCCAGCGCCGCTCGCTGCGCCCCCACCGTGCGCCTGCCAGCCGAAGTGGTCCCATCCACCTCGCAAGCCAAGCTCGACAACGGCGTGCTGACGCTGACGCTGGCGAAGCGGGTCGCTTCGGGCGCGACGCAACTCCACATCAGCCGAGCGCCTTCCGCCTGAGCCGCCCTGGCTCAGGCCGTTGCGAGCGGCCAGCGGGGCAGCACGTTGAAGGCGTGATCGGCCTGGGCTGGTGCGCCGCGTTGCCAGCGCATCGCGGCCGCCAGCGCGATCATCGCGCCGTTGTCGGTGCACAGCGCCAGTTCCGGGTAGTGGACCCGGAATTGGCGCTTCGCACATTCGCTGTTCAGCCGCTCGCGCAGGCGCGCATTCGCGCCCACACCGCCCGCCACCACGATGCGCCGCAACCCAGTCTCCCGCAAGGCTTGCACCGACTTGCGCACCAGCACATCGACGATCGCTTCCTGCGTCGACGCCGCAAGGTGAGCGCGGTCCTGCTCGCACACATTGCTGCCGAGCTTCATGAACTGGGTGCGCACCGAGGTCTTCAACCCGGCGAACGAGAAGTCCAGGTTGCCGCTGTGCAACAGCGGGCGCGGCAAAGTGAAGGTCGATGCATCACCGAATTCGGCCAGGCGCGCCAACGCCGGCCCGCCGGGGTAGCCCAGACCGAGCAGCTTTGCCGACTTGTCGAAGGCCTCGCCAGCTGCGTCGTCGATGGTTTCGCCGAGAAGCAGATAGTGGCCCACGTCGTCGACCCGCATCAACTGCGTGTGGCCGCCTGACACCAGCAAGGCGATGAACGGAAACTCCGGCGGGTCGCTTGAGAGGAACGGCGACAGCAAGTGCCCTTCGAGGTGATGAACGCCGACCACTGGCCGTCCCAGCGCAGCGGCCAGCGCGCAGGCCACGCCTGCCCCCACGAGCAGCGCACCGGCCAGGCCCGGGCCGCGCGTGTAAGCGATCTGGTCGACGTCGGCCAGCGTTGCGCCGGCCACTTGCAGCACCTGGCGCGCCAATGGCAACACGCGACGGATATGGTCACGGGAAGCCAGCTCCGGCACCACACCACCATAGGCCTCGTGCATCTCGACCTGGCTGTGCAAGGCGTGCGCCAGCAGCGTCGGTGTGCCCGTGGCTTCAGCGTGAACCAGTGCCACGCCGGTTTCGTCACACGACGATTCGATGCCCAGAATTTTCATCGTCAGAGTTTAGAACGCGTCGCGCTCCGCCTTCGCGCGTGGACTGGAGCGCCGGCATCGGCCCGTGCACGAACCGCATCAACGCGCGTGGCTGTTGCCGCCCGGTACGCTGCGCAGGTCCTGGGCGACACGGCCATCGTGCAGCACGATCACCCGGCTCGCCGAGGCGATGGTCTCGGGCCGGTGCGCGACGATGATGCGCGTCAGCGCCAGGCCGCGAATGGCTTGGTTCACCTCACGCTCGCGGTCAACATCGAGCGCGCTGGTGGCCTCGTCGAGAAACAGGATTTTCGGCCGTCTGTAGAGCGCACGCGCCAGCAGGATGCGTTGCTTCTGCCCGCCCGAGAGGCTCGTGCCCATGTCGCCGATCAGCGTGTGAAAGCCCATCGGCATGGCCAGCACTTCCTCGTGAACGGCCGCAATGCGGGCGCACTCTTCGACCCACGCGGTGTCGGCGCCCGAGTCGAAGAAGCTGATGTTGTCGGCGACGGAACCGGCAAAAAGTTGGTCGTCCTGCATCACCGCGCCGATCATGTCGCGCCAGCCGCGCAGACCGAGCAGGCGCAAGGGCACACCACCGACGCGGATTTCCCCGCTCTGCGGCGCGTGCACGCCAAGCATCAACTTGAGCAGCGTCGTCTTGCCGCAACCGGACGGGCCGACGATGGCAACCGATTCTCCAGGCTCGATGGTCAGGCTCAGGCCACGCAGCACTTCAGGTTCGGAGTCGGCGTAGGCGAAGCTCACGTTCTTCAGCTCCAGAGTCACCGGGCCTTGCGGCTCACGTTGGGCCGGGCCAGACATCGGTTCGGGTGGCGTGAGCACGATGTCGGCGAGCCGCTCGCCCTGCAGCTTCAGCATCTTGACTTCGACCACCTTGTCGATCAACG
>CANJKD010000235.1 GCA_947474415.1 Burkholderiales bacterium
GACAATGCGGGCGAACATTTGCTGATGTAACGCCATGACCGAACTTGCAAAATCCTTCGATCCCGCAGCCATCGAGGCGCGCTGGGCACCGCTGTGGGAACGTAGCGACGCCTATGCGCCGACGCTGGACGCCGCCAAACCCTCATTCAGCATCCAGCTGCCGCCGCCGAACGTCACCGGCACGCTGCACATGGGGCACGCGTTCAATCAGACCATCATGGATGCGCTGACGCGCTACCACCGCATGCGCGGCGACAACACGCTGTGGGTGCCGGGTACCGACCATGCGGGCATCGCAACGCAGATCGTCGTCGAGCGGCAGCTGGAGGCGCAGAAGGTCAGCCGCCACGACCTCGGGCGCAAGAACTTCGTCGCCAAGGTCTGGGAGTGGAAGGAAGAGTCGGGTTCGACCATCACCGAACAGATGCGCCGCATGGGCGCCAGCGTCGACTGGAAGCATGAGTACTTCACGATGGACGAGAAGCTCTCGACCATCGTCACCGACACCTTCGTACAGTTGCACGAGCAGGGGCTGATCTACCGCGGCAAGCGGCTCGTCAGCTGGGACCCGGTGCTGAAGTCGGCGGTGTCCGACCTGGAGGTCGAGAGCGAAGAGGAAGACGGTTTCCTGTGGCACATCCGCTACCCAATGGTGGATGGCTCGGGCTCGATCACCGTGGCGACCACGCGCCCGGAAACCATGCTCGGCGACGTGGCGGTGATGGTGCACCCCGAAGACGAGCGCTACACCGCGCTGATCGGCAAGCGCGTGAAGCTGCCGCTGTGCGACCGCGACATTCCGGTGATTGCCGACGACTATGTGGACCGCGCATTCGGCACCGGCGTCGTCAAGGTCACACCGGCCCATGATGCGAACGACTATGCGGTCGGCCTGCGCCATGGCCTGCCCATCATCGGCGTGCTGACGCTGGACGCGAAGGTCAACGACAACGCGCCCGAGGCCTATCGCGGGCTCGACCGGTTCAAAGCGCGCAAGAAGGTGGTCGCCGATCTGGAAGCGCATGGCTTTCTTGTCGAGGTCAAGAAGCACAAGCTGATGGTGCCGCGTTGCGCGCGTACCGGCGCGGTGATCGAGCCGATGCTGACCGAGCAGTGGTTCATGGCGGTCAGCAAGGTGGCGCCCGATGGAAAGAGCATCGCCCAGAAGGCGATCGACGCGGTGTCTTCGGGCCAGGTGCGCTTTGTGCCGGAGAACTGGGTCAACACCTACGACCAGTGGATGAAGAACATCCAGGACTGGTGCATCAGCCGCCAGCTTTGGTGGGGGCACCAGATTCCGGCGTGGTACGGCAGCGGCGGCGAGATCTTCGTCGGTCGCAACGAGGGCGAAGCCCGCGCCAAGGCCACGGCCGCCGGCTACGCTGGCGAACTGACCCGCGACGAAGACGTGCTCGACACCTGGTACTCGTCGGCGCTGGTGCCTTTTTCCACGCTCGGCTGGCCCGAGCAGACAAAGGAGCTGAACCTGTTCCTGCCCTCGACCGTACTGGTCACCGGCTACGAGATCATCTTCTTCTGGGTCGCACGCATGATCATGCTGACGACCCACTTCACCGGCCGCGTGCCGTTCCGCGACGTCTACATCCACGGCATGGTTCGCGACAGCGAAGGCCGCAAGATGAGCAAGTCGGAAGGCAATGTGATCGACCCGGTCGACTTGATTCAAGGCGTGGAACTGGCGACGCTGGTGCACAAATCGACTGTCGGCCTGCGCAAGCCCGAGACCGCGCCGAAGGTGGCCGCGAGGGTAAAGAAGGAATTCCCCGAGGGCATGCCGGCCTACGGCGCCGATGCGCTGCGCTTCACGATGGCGAGCTACGCCAGCCTGGGCCGCAGCATCAACTTCGACACCAAGCGCTGCGAGGGCTACCGCAACTTCTGCAACAAGCTCTGGAACGCGACCAAGTTCGTGTTGATGAATTGCGAAGCGCAGGACTGCGGGCTGAAGGAGCACACCAAGGCCGAGTGCGCACCGGCACGCACCGACAGTGCGGGCGTCGTCACGCCTGCCGGCCCGGCCCATGGCTACCTGAGCTTCAGCGCGGCCGACAAGTGGATCACAAGCGAGTTGCAGCGCGTTGAAGCGGCGGTGGAAAAAGGCTTTGCCGATTACCGCATCGACTTTGTGGCGAGCGCCATCTACTCGTTCGTGTGGGACGAATACTGCGACTGGTACATCGAGATCGCGAAGGCGCAGATCGCGGCCGCGAAGGAGGCCGGCAACGAACCCGCGCAGCGCGCCACGCGCCGCACGCTGATCCGCGTACTGGAAACCGTGCTGCGCTTGCTGCACCCGATCACGCCGTTCATCACGGCCGAGTTGTGGGAATCAGTGGCGCCCGTGGCTGGGCGCCACGCGGCCGGGGCCAGCATCGTCACCGCCGCCTATCCGAAGGCGCAACTCGACCGCGTCGATGCCGAAGCCGACGCCTGGGTCGGGAAGCTGAAGGCGATGGTCGGTACCTGCCGCACGATGCGCAGCGAGATGAACCTGTCGCCGGGCACGCGTGTGCCGCTCTACGTGACCGGCGACGACGCCTTCATCGGCCAGGCCGAGCCGGTGTTGAAGGCGCTGGCGCGCCTGTCGGACGTGAAGCGGTTCGCCGACGGCACCGCGTTCGAGCAGGCCACCCGCACTGCCGCCGTGGCGGTGCAGGGCGAATCACGCCTGGCGCTGCATGTGGAGGTGGACGTGGCCGCCGAGACCGCGCGTCTGGACAAGGAAATTGCCCGCCTGCAAGGCGAGGCCGCGAAGGCCGCAGCGAAGCTGTCGAACGAAGGGTTCGTGGCACGCGCGCCGGCTGCGGTGGTGGCTCAAGAACAGCAGCGCATGGCCGAGTTCATGGCCACTGCGGCTCGGCTTCAAGATCAATTGGATCGCCTGACTGCGTCGGCCTGAAGCCACGCCTGCGCGCGGGCGCGGTGGCCAGCAGTTCGTCGATGCGCCTGACCACCGCCCACGCACTGCGCAGGCGCGATTCACGCGTGGTGCTTGCCACCCGAGGCGTGATTTGGAGGTTGTCGAAGCCCGCCAGCGGCCGGCCGGCGTCAAGTGCACCAGGTTCCAGGCTGTCGAGCCAGGCCGCCGCGATGCGGCCGGTGTGCAGCGCCTCGGCCAGCGCAGCCTCGTCGAACAGCGCCGAATGGGCGATGCTGACGATGACCTGGTTCGGTTTGCAGTGCGCCAGGAAACGCTGCCCCAGCAAGCCATGGAAACGGCTGAAGTAGTTGAGCTGCACGCACACCGCATCCGACTGTTCGAGCAACTCGCGCAAGCCGAGCGGCGTCACACGCCAGCGCTCGAACACCTTTTCGCTCGCATGCACGGAGGGGTCGTAACCGACAACCCTGGAGCCGAAGCCGGCCAGCATCTGCACCATCGAACGCGCCACCGGCGCCATGCCGATCAGGCCCACCGTGGCGCTACCCAGTTCGCGGCCGACGAGCATGCCGTCCGAACCTTTGACGGGCAGGCGGCGCAGCATCGACAGCAGCGCACCCATCATGAACTCGGCTTCGGCCTGTGCGGTGGCGGTCAGGCTGCGCACCACCTCGACCTGCGCACGCGCACAGGCGTCGAGGTCGATGTTCTCGGCACCCGCACTGACACGGCCAACGGCGAGCAGCAATGGTGCGCTGTGGAGCGTGTGGGCATCGAGGGTGACCGTGGGCGGGATGATCATCGCGCGCACGTTGCTGAGCGCGTCGCGCAACGCCTTCGGGCTCTGCGCCAACTCGGGCGCGCAGCGCAGTTCATGGCGCGCCCGCAGCCAGTCCATCAATTCGGCTTCGAGCGGTTCGACGATCAGCAGATCCATGCGTTTGCCTGGCTTTCAGTGGCTCTTCTTCACCGGCGCCGGCAACCTGCCATGCCAGAATCAAGAAGCTTCGAGATCACTCGGGACGAACCGTGAAGGGATTGTAAGTAGATGTTAGTCACCAAAGCGATTTTTCCCGTGGCAGGTCTGGGCACCCGGTTCCTGCCTGCCACCAAGGCGCAGCCCAAGGAGATGCTGCCGGTGGTCGACAAACCGCTGATCCAATATGCCGTTGAGGAAGCCTATGCCGCTGGTGTGCGTGAAATGATCTTCGTGACCGGACGCCACAAGCGCCCGATCGAAGACCACTTTGACATGACCTTCGAATTAGAGGTAGCCCTCGAACAGGCGGGTAAGCAGGAACTGCTGGACGTGGTGCGCAGCGTCAAGCCCGACGACATGGACTGCATCTACGTGCGCCAGGCGCAAGCGCTGGGCCTGGGCCATGCAGTGTTGTGCGGCCAGCGCCTGGTTGGCAACCAGCCGTTCGCAGTGCTGCTGGCCGACGACCTGATGGTGGGCGACACACCGATCCTGAAGCAGATGGTCGAGCAGTTCAACGAGTGGCGCGTGTCCATGCTCGCGGTGCAGGAAGTGCCAGCCGAGCACACGCAGCGCTACGGCATCGTGGCCGGCACGCCGATCAACGACAAGCTGATAGACGTGAGCCGGATCGTCGAGAAGCCGGCTGCCGCAGACGCGCCGTCGCGCCTGGGCGTGGCCGGCCGCTACATTCTCACGCCGGGCGTGTTCCACGAGATCGCGAATCAGCCGCGCGGCGTGGGTGGCGAGATCCAGCTCACCGATGGCATTGCCGGGCTGCTGCGCCGCGAGAAGGTGTTCGCCTACCGCTACGAAGGCAGGCGCTACGACTGCGGCAGCAAGGAAGGCTTTCTGCAGGCCAACGTGGAATTGGCACTCGCGCACCCGGTGCTGGGGCCCGGCTTCCGCGACTACCTCAAGTCGATCGAGATCTGACCCGCCTCACCGGCCGCTGAAACCGCCGGCCCTAGCGGCGCCGCAGGAAGTGCACGAATTCGTCGGCCGTGGTTTCCTGCTCGACGAGTTCATTGCCGGTCTGGCGTGCGAAAGCCTGGAAGTCGCGCGTCGAGCCGGGGTCGGTCGACACCACCTTCAGCACCTCGCCACTTTGCATGTCGGCCAACGCCTTCTTCGCCTTCAGGATGGGCAGCGGGCAGTTCAGGCCACGCGTGTCGAGTTCTTTATGGGCGTCCATGGTGATCCTTTCGAGGCGCGGATTCTAGGGTGCGGGCTCAGCGGCGCGCGAGTCCGGCGGCAGGTCGACCCACTGCGGCTC
>CANJKD010000236.1 GCA_947474415.1 Burkholderiales bacterium
ACGTCCCCGTTTCTACGGGGTCACGATGAAATATCCGGGCTAACAGCGCTGTGAAGGCTGAATCGCCAGATTCAGACAAACGCTTCACTCAACCTGCGGCTCGCGATTGCTAGTCGCGAACGCTTATCTGCCTTCTACTGATTCTTTCGGTCTGCTCATTGCGCTGTAGTTGACCGGTATCAAGACCGTTGACGCCAAGTTCTCTACAAGCAGCATGGCTGTCGATCGAAGATGGCCATCAAGCGCGTTGGAGCGCGTGAACGCTTTTGCCAGCCCGATTCCCATGTCAATTCATCATCGCCGCCGACTGATGCCAGCATGACTGCCCTGCAGCTTCTGGGGTACATCTGCGTCGCGCTGCTGTTGCAGGTCGTAGCAGGCGTCGGTGTGAGCGTTTGGCGCAGGCGTGCCCTGACGTCAGCAAGGCCACCTGTCGCGACACTGGAAGGCTCGGCCGTTTCCGCAGGTGCGTGGCCAGGGTGGCGCGATTTCCGTGTGCTGCGCCGCAGCTTCGAGGATGCAGCGAAGAGCCAGTGCTCATTTCATTTGCAGCCCGTCGATGGTAGGCCGCTCCCGGACTTCAGGCCGGGCCAGTACCTCACATTCTCTTTGCAGGTGCGCGACGGCACAGGCGGCATTGCAGGTGCTGAACGCAGCCTCGCTCGGTGCTACTCGCTGTCAGAGCGGCCTGATCCGGCGAGCTATCGAGTCACCATCAAGCGCATGCCACCGCCGGCAGGCCGGCCGGATCTGCCACCCGGTGTGTCGTCCACACACTTTCATGACCGGGTGCAGGAGGGTGATGTCCTGAAGGTGAAGGCGCCGTCGGGCCACTTCTATATCGATCCGGATGCCGCGGTACCGGCCGTTTTCATCGCAGGCGGCATCGGTATCACGCCCATGATGAGCATGCTGCGATGGTGTGCATCGGAGCAGCCTGAGCGCGTGGTCCACCTGTACTACGGCGTGCGCAGCAGCGCCGACCACGCTTTCAAGCAGACACTGGAAGCGCTGGCCGAGTCGCATCCGGCTTTGAAGCTGAACGTGGTCTACAGCAGTCCCGGGCCTGATGACGTGCAAGGCCGCGATCATCAGCATGTCGGCCACATCGACCTGGCCCTGCTGCGCGGCAGTCTTCCGCACGGGCGGCACCAGTTCTACGTCTGCGGCCCGCCCGCGATGATGCAAAGCCTGGTGCCCGCGCTGCGCAAGTGGGGCGTCAACGACGACGACATCCACCTCGAAGCTTTCGGTCCGGCCTCGGCGCGGGTTGCCGGGCCGGCGACGAATGAACCATTGGCACCACGGTCGACGTCGATTGAAGTTCGACTCAATCGCTCAGGCCGCACCCTTGTCTGGGACGGCCAGGATGCCAATCTGCTCGACTTCGCCGAGCGCCATGGCGTGGCGGTGGACTCGGGCTGCCGATCAGGCAGCTGCGGCACCTGTGAGACGAAGCTCGTCTCGGGCGCGGTCCACTATGCCTACAAACCCGACCATGACATCGCCAAGGGCCACTGCCTGATGTGCGTCGGCACGCCGCGGTCGGCGTTGGTGCTGGAGGCATGAGCACCATGCAAGCGCGCCTGTTCAGCCGCGAAGTGGTGCCGTTCTACCTGTCGCTGATGGCGCTGGGGGTAGCGGCGCTGCTGTGCGATGCCGCGCTGCACCTGCTCAATGCCGTCTGGGTCGGGCGATGGCTGGGTATCCCCGGTACGTTGCTGATCCTTGCATCGCTCGGCTATTCGCTGCGCAAGCGCAAGTTGATCCGATCAGTTCAGACCGCCAAGCTGCTTCGCCTGCATGAATACATGGCCTGGGCCGGGTCCTTGCTGGTGTTGGTGCATGCAGGCATCCACTTCAATGCGATCCTGGGCTGGCTGGCCGTGTGTGCGATGCTCATCAACGTGGCCAGCGGACTGACCGGAAAGTTCTTGCTCGACCGCTCCCGTCGCCGCCTTGAGGCGGCGCGGCAGAAGATGCGCGAACAGGGCCTTTCGCACGAGCAGCTCGCCGAGCGCACCTACTGGGACAGCCTGACTTTCGACGCGGTCAAGCAGTGGCGATCGGTGCACTTCCCGATCACGCTGGCCTTCGCCGTTCTGGCTGTGGCCCACATCGTGGCCGTGTTTCTCTTCTGGGGCTGGCGATGAAGGGCCGCTGGCTGTGGATCGTGATCGTCGCCAACCTGTTGGTGCTGGCGGCGCTCGCGTTTGTGTACCCGCACCTGATGGTGAGCCCAGGCCCGCTCGTGCCCGAACATGCAGCCCTGGCTACCGACTGTTTTGCTTGCCATACGCCCTTACGCGGTGCGGGCGCCGATCGCTGCGTGGTCTGCCACGCGCTGCCGGACATCGGCCTGCGCACGACGAAGGGGGTGTCGATCAAGGCCGTGTCGGCGGCCGGTGCAACTCCGCTGAAGACGTCGTTCCACCAGGAACTGACCGAGCAGAACTGCATGGCCTGCCACAGCGACCATGCTGGCCCCAAACTCACCCAGCGCAGCCGCAAGCCGTTCTCGCACGCTCTGCTGCGAGTGGAGACCCGCGATCACTGCGAATCGTGCCATGCCGCGCCCCGCAACGACATGCACCAGAAGCTGAGCATCGGCTGCGCGCAATGTCACAAGGCCGACGCCTGGAAGCCAGCGAGCTTTGACCATGCGGCGCTGCCCGCGGCAGAGCTTGCCCGCTGCGAGACCTGCCACAAGGCGCCAACCGACACGCTGCATCGCCAGATCAAGGGCGACTGCGGGCAGTGCCACACACCCAAGGCATGGAAGCCGGCCACGTTTGAACACCACAAGCTCTTCGTACTCGACAAGGACCACAACGCATCCTGCGTGACATGCCACACCGCCGACGACTACAGCAAGTACACCTGCTACGGCTGCCACGAACACACGCCGGCCAACGTGCGTGGCAAGCACATCGAGGAAGGCATCCAGAACTTCGAGAACTGCGTGGAATGCCACCGCAGCGCTGACGGAGAGCGAGAGGGCAAGGGATCCCGTGAAGGCGGGGGAGATCGGAAACGAGGCAAGCGCGACTGAGATGTGCTGACCTGCGCGAACCTGGAACTGTCAGGGGACCATGTTCGCCAACGCACCGACAGGCGTGCTGAAACAAGCGATGGTAGTGACTGGGTCATGCCGTGATGACCTATCAATTGGAGATTGGCTCATATGAACAAGCGCACTAAGTCTTTTGCTATCGCAGCTGCACTGGCCGCGACGATACTGGCGGGCGGCTGCAGCAAGTCGCCGGAGGCAACTGCCACGTCGCCGGTGGCCTCTGCTGCCGTTGGCAATGTCTCGGACATCGACGTGACCGAGCATGTGAAAACGGCCCTGCACCAGGACGAATCGCTCAAGGGCTTCGACATCAACGTGGTGACGCTCAAGGGTGACGTGCGGTTGATCGGGGTGCTCAACAACCAGGCGCAGATCGATGAGGCACTCAAGATTGCGCGTGCTTCGGACGGTGCCCACACCATTCACGACGAACTCACGATCAAGAAGTAGGAACGAATCATGTTCAAGCCCTTGATCCGCATTCGTGTCGCAGTTGCGATGTCCGTTTTGGCACTGGCCAGTGCGGCGAGTTCAGCGCAGACGGGACCTGCTTCGGCAGGACCGGTGACCGTGGTGGTCGAAGTTGCGCTCACGGCGAACGCCACGCCCTCCGAAGCCTTGGCGGCGATGAACGACATGCGCGCGATGATGAAGAGGCAACCCGGGTACTTGTCGGAAGAGTTCTTGCATAACCTCAACGCCAGCAACGCGCCGCGGTATACACATGTGTCTCGGTGGGCCTCGATGACCGACTGCGCGGCGTTGTTCCGGGCGCCGGAATTCAGCAAGCTCAGCGCACACGGCCACGAGCACTGCACCATCTCGGCCAGCGCGTTCCAGCCCGCCGAGTAGGTACGCCTTCATCATGCGCGTGCTCATCGCCTTTCTCACATGCTGCCTGGGCGCCGTTTCGTGCGCCATGGCCCAATCACGGGGAGAGTTGCTTTACACGACGCATTGCATCTCCTGCCACACGACAGAGATGCATTGGCGCGACAACCGTTCGGCCAGCAACTGGCCCGCTCTGAAGGCTCAGGTGCGACGTTGGCAGGATACGGCCTCCCTGACGTGGAGCGACAGCGACATCCTGGAGGTGTCCCGCTACTTGAATGAAACCATCTATCACTTCGAGCCGGCAGCGGACCCGGTTTCTTCGTCGGGATTAGGCCGCAATGAGCCTGCTTCCACGCTGACCCGACTTGCTCATCATCGACTCCCTTAGGGGGCCGTGAGTAAGCAAATGCCACCTGCCAAAAACTCGACGACGGGTCGGGTGGACCGCCCGCGTGCCACGCGGACCGTTGCCGGTTGGGTTCGCTGGTTTCCTGGGATTCAGACTCTTCGGCGCTACGAGGTCGGTTGGTTGCGCCACGACCTCGTCGCCCGCTTGGTGTTGACGGCGGTCCTGGTGCCCGTCGGTATTGCGTATGCTGTTGCCGCCGGCGTTCCGGCGATCAGCGGGCTGCACGCGACCATCTTCGGACTGCTGGCCTACGCGTTGTTCGGGCCGAGCCGCGTGCTCGTGCTAGGCCCCGACTCCTCCCTGGTCGCGTTGTTCCTGGGTGTGGTGGTGCCGCTGTCAGGCGGTGATGCGCAGCGTGCAGTCGCGCTGGCCGGAATGATGGCGCTGGTGTCCGGTGTGCTGTGCATGCAGGCTGGCGCGGCGCGTCTTGGATTCGTCACGGAACTCCTTTCCAAGCCGATCCGATACGGCTACATGAACGGCATTGCCGTGACGGTGCTGGTCAGCCAATTGCCAACGCTGTTTGGGTTCTCTGCCGGAGGTGAGGGCTTGCCAGACGCAAGCCGCGCCTTCGTCGATGGGATGTTGGACGGCAAGGCGAATGGTGTCGCGTTGGCGCTTGGTGCAGGACGCTGGCGGCAATGCTTCTGCTCCAACGCAGCAAGCGCCTGCCAGGGGCCTTGCTGGCCATCATCGGCGCCGCAGTGATCGTGGCCGTGCTGGATCTTTCTAGCCGCGAAGGCGTCCCGGTGCTGGGGGCATTGCCCCCAGGGCTGCCTGCCATCACGCTGCCCATGATTCGGCCGGGCGACATCGTGCCGGTGTTGCTTGGCGGTCTG